>JAISQC010000203.1 GCA_031274465.1 Synergistaceae bacterium
CGCCCTATCCGCTTCAGGTCGAGAAACTCCCCCTCCCTCAGTCGGCAGGAATTCATGTGCTCCTTGAGGTAGCCGTATACCCTCTCCCTCAGCGTCTTGATCGAAACGTCCTCTCTCACTGCGATCACAACTTTCTTAAGGAAACGCTGAATAATCGGCGTTTCCTTAGAGTTAAGCCTAGCACAGATATATCAGCAATCAATATATTTGCACATCATCGCGCGCGATCGTTAAATCATCCCCGGATGACCGGCCCAGCCGAACATGCCGAACATGCCGATCTTCGCCGCACAGCTTGACAAAGTCGGGATGTTTGGGGATAATGAAAAAACTCCATCGCATTATTACACTGATACATCAGGCGAGGTTTTTCAAATTGGGCGGCAGCGGAAAAGAGGGCACGCATGGACGACAGGATGAAAAAACTAGCGGCGCTTCTTGAAGAGGCCGCGCTCGACGCGCTGATACTCAAAAAAATGGAAAATCAAAGATACATCGAGGGGTTCACCGGGGGCGATTGCTATATGGTCGCATCAGGCGGCGGCAATTTTCTCGTGGCCGACTCGCGCTACACGGAAATAGGATCCCGCGAGTGCAGGACGGCCGAAGTGAGGCCGCACCGCCACCCCCATCCGCCGTTCGGCGAAGTGATAGCAATGATCGCTAAAGAGAGAGGGTTTTCGCGCGTCGGTTTCGAGCGGGAATTTCTCACATGGGGGGAACACGAGGACATCGAGCGCGCCCTATGCGGCGCGGGGGCGGAACTCGTCCCCACATCGTCGCTCGTCGAGCGAATCCGGGCAGTGAAGGACGATTGCGAGATAGCGAGCACAAGGGCCGCCTGTAAAATTGCGGACGACGCTTTGCGCGAAACGCTGCCCGTGATAAAACAGGGAGTGTCGGAGCTGGACGTCAAGACAGAACTGGATTACAAACTGATGAAGCTCGGCGCCGACGGCCCGTCATTCGACAACATGGTCCTCTTTGGGGCGAGGACGTCCCAGCCCCACGCAAACTCCCGGCGCGACGCGATCCTCAAAAAAGGCGATTTCATCCTCATCGACTACGGCGCGATGAAAGACGGATACCGATCCGACACGACGAGGACTTTCGTCTTCGGGGCCGCCTCGCCCGAACAGAGACGAGCCTACGCGGCGGTGTCGAGAGCCCAAGCCGAGAGCCAGGCAATGGTCGCGGAGGGCGCGGACGGACGTGAGATAAACGAGCGCGCCCTGTCCATCATCAAAGGCGCCGGCCTGCCAGGGTTCGAATACGGAATAGGGCATGGCGTGGGCCTCGAAATCCACGAGGAACCGTTCATGCGGCAAAAAAAGAGCGCCATACTCCAAAAGGGCAATATCGTAACAGTGGAGCCTGGGACTTACAGGCCTGGCTGGGGCGGGATACGAATCGAGGACACAGTGGCCGTGTCGAGGGGCGGCAACGAAGCGCTGACGCTATTTCCAAAAGAGCTCATAGAACTTTGAGCGGTTAGATATATATAGAATGTAAAAAATATTTAAAATTAGGTCAGGAGCAAGCAAATGAGCCGATATATTATCAGGCGTGTTTTTTTGTTGATTCCCATGCTTCTTATTGTCATATTCATCGTTTCGTTTATCATGGCCCTGACTCCAAGCAACCCGGGCATACTGATACTCGGCGAGAGAGCTGATCCCGCTGAAATTCAAAAGCTCAACGACGAATTGGGTTACAATGACCCGTTCTTCGTGCGCTACGCGAAGTATGTATGGAATGCCGCGCACGGTGATCTTGGCAAATCGTGGAAGAACGACAATCCGGTTATTGTCGAGATATTACGGCGTCTGCCAACCACCGTGACGCTCGCGGTCGGCTCGATACTGATAGGGCTTGTGGTCGGGCTTCCGCTTGGCGTAATATCGGCCGTCAAGCAGTACAGCCCACTCGATATCGGCGGGACTGTGTTCGCCATGATACTCGCATCTTTCCCCGCTTTTTGGATAGGCATGATGCTGATTATTCTCTTCTCTCTGAAACTCGGATTGCTGCCGTCGTTCGGCATCGGAAGCATCAGGCATTTCATACTGCCGTGGGTTACCACATCCTGCGCGTTCATAGCGTCTCAGCTAAGAATGACCCGCACATCCATGCTGGAGGCAATAAGGATGGACTACATCCGAACCGCGCGGGCGAAGGGTCAGAGAGAGCGCATAGTGATAATGCGCCATGCCCTCCGCAACGCCTTGCTTCCGGTCGTCACGATTCTCGGCATGGATTTCGGAAGCATGCTTGGAGGCACGGTCACTATAGAGACTGTCTTTTCCCTCCCCGGCGTCGGATCCCTCATAATCGAGGCCATACGAATGAAAGATATCCCGGTTGTCGTAGGAGCTACCGTAACTCTGGCAACAAGCTACACGCTTCTCATGCTGTTGGTGGATATACTCTACGCGTTCATCGATCCAAGGATCAAGGCGCGTTATATTAAGCACTCATAGGAGAGCTGGCATGACGGACATAATCGCGTCAAATACCGAATTAAGAAAAAAGCTCAAAAAAAAGAGTCAGGTCGCTGAAATATGGCGTCGCTTCCGAAAAAACAAAACAGCGATGGTTGGCCTTTTTATTTTTGTGTTTATCATGCTGGTCGTCATCTTTGCCGACGCCATAGTGCCCTACAGCGTTTCCATAAGCCAAAAAATTTCCGCGAGATTCATATCTCCCGGGCAGGACGGGCATTTGTTCGGCACTGACAACTTTGGCAGGGATATAATGGCGAGGATAGTGCATGGTTCCCGCAACTCACTTCTGGTAGGTCTGGGGGCTGTCGTGTGCGGCATTGTCATTGGCGGGCTTCTCGGGTCAGTAGCTGGCTTCTATGGTGGCACTGTAGACTCTGTCATTGTTCGCACTCTGGACACAGTCATGTGCATTCCGCTTATGCTTTTGGTGCTTTCCATAGTGGCGGCGCTCGGCGCAAGTCTGGTGAACGTGCTCATCGCGATGATGATAGCGAACGTGCCGATGTACGCCCGGATAGTGAGGGCCGCTGTGTTGTCTGTAGTCGGTCAGGACTATATCGAGGCTGCGAAGGCGTGCGGCACGTCGAATTTTATGATCATTCTCAGGCATGTCATACCGAACGCCATAGGCCCGATAATAGTGCAGGCGACCATGGCGGTCGGCACTATGATAATCAACGCCGCCGGAATAAGCTTTCTCGGCATGGGCATTCAGCCGCCGACTCCAGAATGGGGCGCCATGCTCAACGAGGCAAAGAGCTATATGATAAACTATCCCTACACGGTTATATTCCCGGGCTTGGCGATAGGCCTCACAGCGCTCTCCCTGAACCTCATGGGAGACGGCCTCCGCGACGCGCTCGATCCTAAATTAAAGGATTAGGAGAAGGCCAATGAGCGCCATGCCGGTCCTCGACGTTAAAAACCTCGAAGTCGCCTACCATACGGATGAAACCGTCATGCGCGCGGTGAACGGCATAAGCTTCTCCATCGACGAGCGGGAGACAGTCGGCCTCGTCGGTGAAACCGGGGCGGGCAAGACCACCACAGCCTTAGCGATAATGCGCCTCCTGCCGGAGCGAACCGGTCGGATAAACAGAGGGGAAATCTTTTACAAGGGCGAAGACCTTTCCAAAAAAAGCGCGGATCAGATGCGCCTGATACGCGGTGCCTGCATCTCCATGATTTTTCAGGATCCAATGACCTCGCTGAACCCGATACTGACCGTAGGCGACCAAATATTGGAGGCGCTTGAAATCCACAACACGGACGGCAAACCGAAAACCGCGCTTGACGCGAGAGTTGACGAGCTGCTCAGTCTTGTGGGGATTTCGCCCCTACGCAAGGTCGAATATCCGCATCAATTTTCCGGCGGGATGAAACAGCGCATAGTGATAGCGATAGCCCTTGCGTGCGAACCGCTTCTGCTGATAGCCGACGAACCCACGACCGCTCTTGATGTCACGATTCAGGCCCAGGTTCTCGTGCTTATGGGCGAACTCAAGCAAAAACTGGGCACTTCCATGATAATGATCTCCCACGATCTGGGCGTCATTGCCAAGACATGCGACAAAGTGGCCGTGATGTACGCGGGAGAGATAGTGGAATATGGCTCCGCAAGGGATATATTCGAGGGGAGAGATCATCATCCGTACACGACCGGCCTGTTCAGGGCAATCCCGAATCTGTTAGGGGAATCGCGCCGCCTCTACCCTATCGACGGCCTCATGCCGGACCCCAGCGCGCTGCCGTCCGGGTGCAAATTTCATCCCCGATGTTCCGGGCGCATGAGCGGGTGCGACGGCGAAGCGCCGTTCCTGTTTGAGGAAAACGGGCACAGAATACAATGCAATCTTTTCAGAAAGATGGCCGGACAATGACTGCCATACTTAAAACCACAAACCTGAAGAAATACTTCAAGATCGGCAATAACGGTTTCCTTCACGCCGTAGACGGAGTTGACATTGAACTGGAGAGAGGCACCACTCTTGGAGTTGTCGGCGAGTCGGGCTGCGGCAAGTCCACCCTTGGAAGGCTGGTGTTGGGGCTTCTGCCCGCGACGTCAGGCGAAATTTATTATGACGGCGTGGATATCATGCACTGCGGCAACGCCGAACTGGCCGAATGCAGACGCAAGACGCAGATTATTTTTCAGGATCCGTACTCCAGCCTCAATCCGCGCATGTCGGTTTACGAACTGATATCAGAGCCGCTTGTCTCAAATAAGGCGTTCCGCAACAAGGCGGAACGCTACGCCCGCGTTATGGAGCTGATGGATACCGTCGGATTAGCCGAGCGCTTCATAAATTCATACCCCCACGAAATGGACGGCGGAAGGAGGCAGAGGGTGGGGGTCGCTAGGGCGCTCGCGCTGAAGCCGGATTTCATCGTATGCGACGAGCCGGTGTCCGCCCTTGACGTATCCATTCAGGCTCAGATACTTAACCTCCTCATGGACATGCAGGACGAAATGAATCTCACGTACATGTTCATCACGCACGATCTATCGGTGGTCAGGCATATTTCAAACGAGATAATGGTCATGTATCTCGGCCAGTGCGTGGAGAGATCACCATCGAAGGAACTTTTCAGAAATCCGGCGCATCCCTACACGCAGGCGCTGCTATCGGCAATACCGGCGCCCGTGCTTGGCGGCTTTGCTCCGGAAAAACTGCTGCGCGGCGAAATATCCGACCCAATCAACCCCGAACCCGGCTGCCGCTTTGCAAAGCGCTGCTCGCAGTGCGGCACGAACTGCGTCGGCAAGGATGTGCCTCTCGAAGAAATCGAACCGGGACACTTCGTTGCGTGCACGCTTTTTACGCAGAAAGGGGGCATGCCGAGGAATACATCGTGAACAGATTCATCGCGGGGGATGATGTTTAGGATTATGCCCGGTGTTTTTCGGCTTGGCATTGTTCATTTGCCTGAGGAGGATGAAATTATGAGGAAACGCGTATTGAGCGCGGGCGTGTTGGCTGTTTTTTGCGTACTGGCTTTCTGTACCGTTGGCATAGCGGCCAGCGATGCTGAGAGAGTGGTCAACATCGCTTATCAGGGAATAGCCGACTCGTTTTTGACCGACAAACAAATCAGCGTGGCGGAGTCTGTTTCTCACGCGCAGATATACGACACGCTGCTCACAAAAGATCTGGAGGGAAACTTCCACCCCAGTCTGGCAGAGAGCTGGGAAGTGTCGGATGAGGGCAAGACATACGCTTTCGTGATGCGCAAGGACATCAAATGGCAGGACGGGGAGAAATTCACTGCCGCCGATGTCAAGTTCACCGTCGAACACATGTTGAAGGCCCCGGCGTTCTCATGGGTTTATCAGGACGTCGAGAGCATGGAACTCGTCGATGAAATGACCATCAAAATGCGCCTCAAGAACCCCAACTCGGTGCTGCTCTCGCTCGTCTCGTCCACTTTCTATGGTCTGATCATGCCAAAGCACGCCGTGGAGAAATTTGGCGATTCCTACGGAACATCGCCTGAAACCACTGTAGGCACGGGAGCTTATATCGTAACAGATTGGAAGCCTGACGTATCCATAACATATAAGGCCAAGGAGGATTATTTCGGCGGCGCTCCGGCGATCAAGACAGTCGTCCTGCATCAGGTAAACGACAGCAATTCGGCCATAGTCGCCCTTCAGACAGGCGAACTCGATATTTATCTCGTGCCGATAAGCGGCAATGAGCATAAGACGCTCTCCACGAATAAGGACATCGCCATCGGCGAATACCTGAGCGGACGCAATGAGGCCATTTACATGTACTGCAAGGATGGCATGTTCAAAGATATCAGGATGCGCAAGGCCATAGCGCTCGCAGTAAACAAGGAAGACTATATCACCGTCGGCGTCGACGGACTGGGAAAGATAATCAACTACCCCGGAGACATAGGCCCCGGAGTCACCGCCAACCCCGACTTTGTGCCGGAAACAAAGTACGAGCAGGACATAGAGAAGGCAAAAGCCCTCGTGGAAGAAGCGGGACAGACCGGCAAACCGATTGTGGTCAAGTCTTACAATACCGCCCCATATCCGGCGCTCGCAACGTATATCCAGAGCATATTGACCGAGATAGGCCTCAACGCGACAGTTGAGCCGATGGAAAGGGCTACGTTCCTTTCGCAGGTCGATTCAGAGCAGGTTCCCATTCTTCCGTTCAGCTGGTGGGATGACACCTATGATTTTGACCAGATGATGGGAGTCAGCATCTATTCCAAAAACGTAGGCACAGCAGGCAACTACAGCTATTACATCGATCCAGAGGTTGACAAAATGGTCGACGCGGCACGCGCTGAGAGCGACATAGCGAAGCGCAAGGAAATTTATAAAGAAATAGTAAACAAGTATCTGGAGGACATTCCTTTCGTTTCGATGTACGCTACGAGGGGCGCTATCGCCCGCAGGTCCGACCTCTCCACGAAAGACACGAGAAGCATTCGGATGGTCGATTATTTCTGGGGAAACCAGAAATAATCGAAAAACAGAGAACGCAAGAATCCGCATGTCTTGGCTTTGAGAAGGAGTGAGTCTGTCAAGCGATTTGAGCGAGCATGGCGGCACGCAACGGGCCGCCATGCTCGCGTTCGGTCAGATGGCGGTCCAGCCGCCGTCGATGGAGAGCAACTGGCCGGTGGTGTAGCTTGACGCGTCGGAGGCAAAATAGACGACCGCGCCGTCCAGTTCGCCTTCCCTGCCCGGGCGGCCCATGGGGCAATAGGTCTTCACCACGTCCAGAAAACCGGGATTGCTCATGGCCGCTTCGGTCATTTCGGATTGGAAATATGCCGGGCCGATGGCGTTGACGGTGATGTTGTATTTCGCCCATTCGTTCGCGAGAGCCTTTGTGAGCATCAGCACGCCGCCTTTTGAGGTGCAGTAGGCGTTGAGCGGCCTGTTAGGCATGGCGACGCTGCTGTGTATTGAGCCCACATTGACGATCTTGCCGTATTTCTGCCCGATCATGACCTTGCCGACTTCCCTGGCGACGAAATAAACGCTGTTTAAGTTGGTATCGATTACGGCGTTCCAGTCGTCGTCGGATTGGGATTCGGCAGCAGTCGCCCTTGCGACGCCAGCGTTATTCACCAAAATATCGATCCGTCCGTAATGCTCCTTGATTTTGGCGACGGCTGCCTTTATCTCGTCGTTTTTCAGCACGTCGCATTTGACGGCAAGGCAGCGCACCCCTATGCTTTCGATGATTTTCTTGACTTCGTCGAGTTTTTCCTGCCTTCTGGCCATGATGGCCACATCCGCGCCCTGCTTCGCCAGGATTTTTGCAAATTGAACCCCCAGCCCCGACGAAGCGCCGGTCACCAAGGCGATCTTGCCCTTTAAATCAAACAAACTCATTAGAATATCCACCCTTCTTTCTGATAATTAACGCTATTGCACGAATATTATATGTTGTTTTCAGTTTTTTTTCAATATTTGTCCTTTATGTATGCTATGCGACGAACGGCGAACATTATAATTTTTCCTTCGCTCCTTCGTTCCTCTTCATCTGCCGAGGCCAAGCGATATCCGGCCACGAGCTTCGTCTATCTCTATAACCTCTACCGTCAGCCGGAGGCCCGGGGCAAGGCGCTTCATCTCGTCTGGCTTCACGCGATTTTTGTGGAGAAGCCCGTCTCTGTGGACGCCAATGTCCACGAAGGCCCCGAACGCGGTCACGTTCGTGACGATGCCCGGCAGTTTCATCCCGGGCATCAAATCCGACGGCGCCCTTGCGCCCTCGTCGAACGAGAAGGATTCGAACGCATCCCTCGGATCGCGCCCCGGCTTCGCCAGTTCGGACAGGATATCCAGCATAGTCCCCCTCCCCACGTCGGGATAGCTCAGTTGCGCCATGCGCGCGCGCTTCGCGTCGTCTTGCATCAGGTCGGATATGGAACAGCCGAGATCGACGGCGATCCTGCCCACAAATCCGTAGTTCTCGGGATGGACCGCGCTCGCGTCCAGCGGGTTGTCCCCGCCCCTGATCCTCATGAAGCCGGCAGACTGTTCGAAAGCCTTCGGTCCCATTCTGGGAATCTTGCGGAAGTCCTCCCTCGAACGGAACGCGCCGTTTTCGCGCCGATAGCCCACTATATTCGCGGCGAGCCTCGCGTTAAGCCCGGACACGTATCCGAGGAGTTCGCGGCTGGCTCTGTTTATGTCTACTCCAACCTGGTTGACGCAGCTCGATACGACATCGTCCAGCGCGCCCTTTAATTTTTTCTGGTCCACGTCGTGCTGGTATTGCCCGACGCCTATTGCCTTAGGGTCGATCTTGACGAGTTCCGCCAGAGGGTCCTGAAGGCGCCGGCCTATGGATACAGCTCCCCTCACCGTGAGATCGAGATCCGGGAATTCCTCTCGCGCGACCTCGGAGGCTGAATAAACGGAAGCTCCGTTCTCGCTCACCATGACGATTTCGACGGGCAGCTTCAGGCTCGCAAGCCATGCCTCCGTCTCCCGCCCCGCAGTGCCGTTGCCGACGGCAGCCGCTTCGACTCCGTATTTTTCAACCAGGCCGACGACTGTTTTGCCGGCTTGCGCGGATTTTTCCTGAGGTGGGTGCGGGTATACCGTTTCATGGTGCAGAAGGTCCCCCCGCTCGTCCAGCACGGCTATCTTGCACCCGCTCCTGAAGCCGGGGTCCAGAGCGAGCACGCTTCTGCCGCCATAGGGCGAGGCCATGAGGAGCGCGCGCAGGTTTCTCGCGAACACCTTTATGGCTTCGTCGTCCGCCGCCTCCTTGAGAGACGCCCGAAGCTCGGTTTCCATGGACGGGCGGAGGAGCCTTTTATAAGCGTCGATGAGCGCCGCGTCTACCTGCGCGCTCTTTTCTCCCTCGCCCCTGATGAATATGCTGCGCAATATGCCGACGGCGGCATTCTCGTCCGGTTCAATCGCAAGGCTCAGGAACCCCTCCCTCTCACCGCGCAGGAGGGCAAGTATCCTGTGCGACGGCGCATTGCGGGCGCTTGTTTTCGAAGCGTAGTAATCGCTGTATTTGCCGGAGTCCCCGTCCGGCATTTTACGGGGCGCGGAAGCGCATATGACCGCGCCCTGCTCGAAAAGCCTCCTCAAGCGCCCGCGCGCGGCGGGGTGCTCGCTTATCGACTCCGCTATGATGTCCCTCGCACCGGAGAGCGCGTCGTCCGCTGTGGCTACACCCGCTTCGGGCGACAGATATTGCTCGGCTGCTTCGCGCAAAGAGACGCCGAAGCTCTCCTGCTTCATAACGTAAACCGCCAATTTGGCCAGCCCACGCTCCCTCGCCACCATCGCCCGAGTCCTGCGTTTCGGCCTGTAGGGCAGGTACAGGTCCTCGAGCTCGGAGGGCGTTTTGGCCGCGCAGATGGATTTTTTAAGCGATTCGGACAGGACCCCCTGCTCGCCGCAGGACGCCAAAACCGCCGCCCTGCGCTTTTCCAGCTCTGCCAGCCTGTGCGCCCTGTCGCGTATTTCCGTTATGGCGACCTCGTCCAGCCCGCCGGTGGCTTCTTTCCTGTAGCG
>JAISQC010000239.1 GCA_031274465.1 Synergistaceae bacterium
TATCCAGTGGGAGTGAGTGGCGGTGGCGGCTTATAATTTTGAAAGGGCTTTTTCCTCGATGGCCCGGGAGCGCCTGGACGTTTCGGCCATCGGCGAGATGATCGAGCTCGTCGCGAAAAACGGGGCGATATCGTTCGCGGCGGGAGAGCCGTCTGCGGACATGTTGCCGACCGGCCTTCTTAGTGCCGCGTTCGAGGGGGTGTTCGAAGACGCCTCGTTGCTCGGGTATTACAGCTCGCACTTGGGGCATTCCGGGCTGAGGGGTTGGATATGCGATTGGATGCGCCTCGACGGGCTGGCCCCTGACTGGGTCAAGCCGGAAAACATAATGATCACGTGCGGCTCTCAGGAGGGCATCAGCCTTGCCGGGGAGGCATTGATCGACCCGGGGTCCTATGTGCTGGTCGAAAGCCCGACTTATATGGAAGCCCTGCTGTCATTTCGAAAACAGGGCGCGACCTGCATCGGAGTCCCGATAGACGAGGGCGGGATAGTCGTCGAGGCGCTCGACGGCGTCCTGAAAAGATATAAAGCGCGGTTCCTCTACACCATTCCGAATTTCCAGAACCCGAGCGGCAACACCGCGACAGCCGAGAGGAGGAAAGAAGTCCTCGGCGTGCTTCGGAAATACGACGTCCCCTTGATCGAAGACGACCCGTATCACTACCTGAGTTACGACGGGGAGCCACCGGCGACATATCTCAAGCTCGCGGGCGACGACGGGAGGGTGGCCTATCTCGGCAGCTTCTCGAAGATCGTAGCCCCTGGGGTGAGGTGCGGGTGGATGGCGGTCCCCGACTCCCTGATGCCGCAGATAGAGTCGCTCCGCGTAAACTCGTGCCTCGGCCTTCCGGTCTTCGTGCAGCATGGGTTGCTGAACATGCTCGCTTCGATTGATATGCCAGGCTACATCGCGAAATTGCGCTCCGCCTACCGCGTCAGGAGAGACGGGATGCTCGGCGCCCTCGGCGCCCATCTTGGAGGCGCCGGGTTGTCCCACAACCGCCCGGCAGGGGGTTTTTTCATTTGGGGCAGGCTCGAAGGGATCGGCGACGTGATGGATTTCGCGCGGTTCGCTGTCGCGCGCGAAAAGATCGGGATCATCCCCGGAAGCGTGTTTTTTGCCCCGGGCGAAGAGGATCTCTCGAGCATCCGATTTTCCTTCGCAAAGGTGGACGCCACCAGCGCCGAAGAGGGGTCGGCCCGGCTCGCGAAAGCCATCAGCGCCTATTTGAGTAGATGATTCCGATCACGGATGCCACGACAAGGGATGTGGCGGCGGCGGTGTAAATGGTGACGGCTTCTCCGGCGATGGCCCAGCCGAGCGCCACCGCCACTATGGGGTTCACGAACGAATGCGTTGACACTTTCGAGACGGGTTGGGTCCGCAGCAGCAGGATATATGCGTAATACGACACTATCGAGCCGAACAGCGCCAGATATGCCAAGGCGAGCCACGACTCGGCCGATATGTCATTTGCGCGCGAAAAATCGCCCGCCAGCGCGGCGCACGCCGTGAATACGACCCCTCCCGAAAGCATCTGAAGGCCGGAAGCCATTGCCGGGTCGGGGTGCGAGTCGCGCGACTTCGACGACAGGAGCGCGCCGTACACCCATGCGACGCTGGCTGCCACCACGGACAGCGCCGACGCTGCGTAATGCGCCATGGATATTCCAGCCGGCCGGGCAGACGCCCCTTCGCCCATTACTAAAATGGCGCACCCCGCGAACCCCACCGCTTGGGAGAGCATTATCCTGCGGTTCGGTTTCGCGCCTGAGAAAAATATCCAGTCGAATATGACGAACCACGCCGGTTCGAGCGAGATGATCAGGGCCGCGGTCGAGCTGGGGAGTATTTGCTCGGCACTCGTTAGCAGCCAGAACGAAATGAAAAAAGACAGGATGCCGCTTTTTACCGAAACGGCCAGGCACGCCCTGTTCGGCAGCGAAGCGCCGCGCCCGCGCGCTATGAGGACAAGCGCGGCGCCGGCGGCGACGAAGCGGATGGCGTTTGCCAGAAATATCGGCGCCGTCCTGATCGATATGCTGATGCCGAGGTACGTCGAGCCCCATATGAAGTATATCGCCAGATAACACGCTAAGACCGTCGCCTTTGAGGCCGGTCTTTCCCCGTATTCGTGTTTCACGGCTCGAATCCTCCGGTGCCAGTGATTTCTCCACTGCGCGAGCAGAAAAAACGCCGGAACGTCCTCCGGTGGCTTAAAGCAAGCAAATCAGACAACCCCCTCGCCTGCGGCATGGGCCGCCGCGCATCCCAACCCCGGGTTTTTGTCAATCCGAGTCCATCGCGCTCCTTATGAACAGCTTTTCTGCGGCGAGGTCTATAACGCGCTGCGAATCGCCCTCCTTCAGCGCTACCTTGGGCTGCAGCAGGTTGCCGGTGTTCATCGCAGCGACCGTGGCCACTCTGCCGTCGGAGAGCTGCACGATGGTCCCAGGCGGGTATATGCCCATCCCGGCGATGAAGATTTTGCATATGTCGGGGTCGAACTCCGTCTCGTTGGCGCTCATTATGAAATTGAACGATATCTTGCTTGACACCGCGCTCTTGTAGACGCGGGACGACGTCATGGCGTCGAAGGTGTCCGCGACGGCCAGTATTCGCCCCAGGAGCGGTATCTGCGTTCCGACGAGCCCCCTGTCGTAACCGGACCCGTCGTATCTCTCGTGGTGGGTGGCGATCCCTTCGAGGACATCGGTGTCCCTGATGCCGGAGGCTTTGCATATGGACACGCTCTCGTTCACGTGGTTCCTCATAATGACCGTTTCCTGGGAGTCGAGCCGCCCCTCTTTGTATAATATATCTTTTGGTATCGCGGTTTTGCCGATGTCGAACAGCAAGCCCGCCTGAACGGCCTTGTCGATCATCGCTTCGGTGGTTTTTTGGGCGTCGGCCAGCTTTTTGGCGATATAGCCGGCAAGCATGGATACGTTGAGGGCGTGGTCCTTGGTGTAAGAATCGAGGTCGCCCCTCACCATCGACAGCACTATCTGGGAGGTCTTCATGATCTCGGAGGATATGCCGTTGCTGATATCGTTTATCACATCGACGGGGATGTTGAATTTTTCCTCCAGCGATGCCTGGTTGAACAGCGTCTCGATCACCGCCTGGGCGTTTTTCGTGACCTCGTTGTCGATGACCGTCACGGACGGGTCGAGTTCCTTCAGGCGCGCCATCAGCTCTTCGTCGTCGATTTCCTGCGGTATTTCGATCTCGATGTTTCTGATGCCCATGCGGTCGAGCGTGTCTATGAGTTTTTGGGGTTTGTCCAGCCCTTCGAGGAGCTTGCCTATCGGGATTCTGCTGGGAACGAGGACGGAAGTGCCCGTATTCGATAGAATGTCATGCACCAGGCATGCCTTCGGATGTTCGAGCAACTGATTTATGTCGATCTTCGTCTTATATGAAGGACTTGCTTTCACTTTGTTTCCCCTCCCACATTTTGCTGAAAAAATAACTTATAATTAGTATATCTTATATTATCGGTCATGCACCAAAAAAAAATCGAGATTGTATAATCCCGGAAAACACGTTTGAGGGGCGCATCGATGGACGACAAGCTAGTTGAAGTTGCAAAGGAATTGATCAAGCTGTACGGGTATTCGCTGCTGGAGGACCCGGACAGGCTCGGTCAGCTTCTGGAGGACCGGTGCGGCGAGTCCAGGAGGGAGATATTCGTGCTCTCTTTCGCCCTGCGCGAGGTGCTGAAGGGCGGCGCGCTGCCGAAACGCGACGCTTTCGCGCGCGGCATGGACCGCGTTGCCACGAGGCTGTGCGAGAACCTTGGTTTTTCAAAACGGTCGGCCGCGTGGGCGGTGGAGGCTATATCGCAACTGCTCTTTGCTCTGCCGGAGGCCGAGGAGGGCGCGGAATCCCGCATAGAGGCGCACAGGGGTTTTCTGCCGTATATCGGGAACGTCATGGCAAAGCGCCCGCGCACCATACTTTTCAGGCAGAAGGCCCTTCGCAACGGCCTTTTGCTCACGTCCATCATAATGATTTTTCTGGGGCTTTTCGTGCGCATCACGGAGTCGCGCTACAACGTCTCGGAGGAGCACGGCGTCCTTTTTTTGGCGCACCTCTCGGGCCCGGAAGCGGCCTTCGGGCACGTCCGGCTGAAGGCGGCGCAGCTTGCAGCCGATCAGATAAACGCGGCGGGCGGGGTAAAGGGCCGGACGATCAGGATAAGGGGCCAGGACGTGCCGCAGTCGGCAGAGGACGCCGCGCGGGTCGTCGACGATCTGATGAGGGACAAAAACAACTCGGTCGCGATATCTGTCTGCGGCGACGCGGTCAACGAAGCCATAGCGCGCATCGCGGACGCCAGGGAGATGCCGCTGGTGGTGGCAGAGTCGAGCGTCATGCCGGCTACAATGGCGGAGGATGACAGGCCGTGGCTGTACTCGTTCAGGATGAATTACGACAACATATACCGTGGGCGGCTCGCCGCGTACTTCCTGGCCCAAGGCCTGAAGCGGTCCAGGCCGGCGCTCGTATGCGAGGCGTACAGCGGCAGCTCTTACGAGATGCGCGGCGGTTTTTTGGAGGGGGTGGCGGATTTCGGCGGGGCGATAGCCTGCGAGGTTGTTTGGACCAGGCTTGGCGATATCGACCGCGCTTCCGTCGATGAGATAATTTCGTCCGGCGCGGACTCCGTTGTGTTGCTGAACGACACCCCGGGCGTGGGCTCTGTCGTCGAAGCGCTGCGGAATTTCGGATACGACGGGGTCATCGTTGGCATGTCCTTCGACGATTCGCTCACCCCTGCGGTTGGGCGTCTGGCAAACAGCTGGTGGATAATACCTGCCCACCCCGACGACCCACAGCTCCAGTCCTTCAAATCCGCTTACAGGGACAGGTATAACGAGAACATTTCAAGGAGCGATTTTGCGGGGACGCTGTTTGCCTACGATTCGGTGCATTGGGCGGCCGACGCCATTTTCCGCGCCCCTGGCTTTCAGGGCGAGGCGCTGCGGCATTCGTTCATGTCCACCAAAAACCTGGCCCTGTCGCACGCCACTCTGTCGATAGACCCCAGGACGCACGGCCCTTGGAACAAGGCGTCATCGCTCGTCTATTGCGACGCTGGAGGCGCCAGGTTCCAGAGGAGGTTCAGGCCGCGATGAAAGGGCGATGTTAGCGATGTGGGAGAAATTATTTATTTATATCTTTAAAACATTTCGGATTGATGCTATTATTTACCGCGAGGTTGCGGTGTTCCAGCCGCCCAATTAAAATAAGCGCTGGATGGGTGTCGAGGGCAACTGTAAATTGCGGCGAATTTTAAGATGGAATAATTTCGGGCATCAAATGCAGGAGGTAAATTCATGAGGCTCCTTACCCGTTCGGACTACGATGGTCTGATGTGCGCAGTATTGCTCAAGGAATTGAATATGTACGACGAGATCAAATTCGTCCACCCCAAGGACATTCAGGACAATTTGATAGGGGTCACGGATCAGGATATACTCGTAAACATCCCTTATGTTCCCGGATGCGGCATATGGTTCGACCACCATACCAGCGAGCAGGAGAGGGGCATTGCGGACGGAGTCAAGTTCGAGGGTTCCTGCTGGCCGGCGCCGAGCTGCGCCCGCGTCATCTACGAATATTACGGCGGCGACGAAAAGCTGGGCAAATTCAAGGAAATGCTTGAGGCCGCCGACAAGGCCGATTCAGCTCAATTCACGAGGGACGAGATACTCAACCCGACGAGATGGGTCATGCTGTCGTTCATCATGGACCCGCGCACCGGGCTGGGAAGGTATCGCGACTACCGCATTTCGAACTACCAGCTGATGATGATCCTCATAGACGAACTCCGAACGAAGGGCGTGAACGAGATACTGGCCATCGAGGACGTTCAGGAGAGGGTTCGGCGCTACGAGGAGCACAAGCCCAACTTCCTCCAGATGATGTTCGAGCACTCGACGGCGGAGGGCGACGTGATAGTGACGGACCTCCGCGGCGTCCCAGAGACCTATGTTGGCAACAGGCATGTCATTTACGCGCTGTACCCGTACCAGAACATAAGCATCAGGGTATTCGACGGCAAGGACAAGGAATTCTGCGTTTTCTCAGTCGGCTACAGCGTGCTGAACAGGACATCGACTGTGGACGTGGGTTCGCTGATGCTCAAATATGGCGGAGGGGGACATAAGGCCGTCGGCACATGCCAGGTTTCCTACGACGACGCCGAAAGGGTGCTGTCGGAGATGCTGCGCTTCATAAACGTCGAACACAAATCCGCATCCAAGTGAAGCCCGAAGCCATTTGGACGAGCGCGCCCGGCATCCTTGCCGGGGCTTTTTTTTAAGTGAAGAAGAGGGCGTGGCCGCCATTATAAAAGCCGTGATCGACGTCGGGACGAATTCGGCCAAGCTCTTGGTGATGGAGCGCTCAAACCTGACATCGAGGGTTCTGGCGGATACGCTTGAGATCGTCCGCTTGGGCGAGGGGACTGCCGAAAGCGGCGTGCTGTCGGATGAGGCGATGAAGCGCTCTTCCGCCGTTATAAGCGATATGGCGCGCGCCGCCAGGTCGCTTGGCGCGGAAGAGATATCCGCAGTGGGGACTCAGGCCATGAGGATGGCCGCAAACGCGGATCTTTTCATCGAAGCGGTGAAATCCGCGTGCGGCGTCGAGATACGCGTGATAAGCGGGGATGAAGAGGCCGAGCTGTCGTTTGCCGCCGCAGTCGCCGGATTGCGCGGACAGAGTGGCGATTTCTGCGTTTTGGACGTCGGGGGCGGCAGCAGCGAGATAACGCTTGGGGACCGCTCTTCGGTCGCTTATCGCAGGAGCGTGCCGATAGGCGCCCTGTCGTTTTTCAAAAAATTTTTCGACGTCGTGCCTGATGGAGGCCCGGTCCCCCAAGGGACGCTCGACGAAGCGGCGTCTTTTGCCGAAAGCGAGATACTGAATGCAGGCGCACGGAGGGACGTCAGAATGGGGCGCGCGCTGTGCGTCGGAATCGGCGGGACGGTATCGACGCTTGCCGCAGTGAGCCGGGGGGATTGCCGCGATGACGCGGGCGGCGATGTATTGAGCGCGGACGAGATATCCCGGCAGATTGCCCTGTACGCGTCAATGAGCCTCGACGCCCGGAAGAAAGTAAAAGGGCTTCCGCCGGAGCGGGCCGACATCATCCTGCCAGGGGCGTGCATCGTAAGGGAATTCCTCACGCACTTCGGATGGAGTGAAATGACGGTATGCGCCCGAGGGCTGCGCTACGGGGTTATGGAAAAAATCATGTGACTGCCGTGAGGGTTGGGCAAGTCATCATTTGTTTCTGGGTTAGTTTGAAGTTAAACTTAGGTCTTGATAGAACTTCATCGTATTCGTCAATAATTGCTTGGTTGTAGCAAGCACGTAGTTTGCCTTGCAAGGCAAGGGATACAATTTTTGCTGCTAGTCCTTCCCGCGAGAGGAATGCGGATACAAAGACATTTGTATCCAATACCGTCCTCAGGTTACCTAGGGTTTTCCCTAACTCTTCTTTCTGCACGCATAGCCCCAATTTCTGCATTTATTTCATCTAAAGTCATTTTTGACGACCCATTCTTGGCGGCAGATGTTTGTGCCAATTTCATGATTCTTTGTGCTTTGAGCCGCCGCAAATCATTGAGCGTGTCTTCTAAAGTTAAATCATCCACATCGATAATGACCGCTATCGGGCGGTCATCGTTCGTTATGACAAGTTGTCCCTCGCGTTTAAGTTGCTCGGTCACTTCATCGGGGGACGCGCAAAAATCAAAAAGAGAGGTTGACCCTTTCTTTTTGCGTTCATCAACCACAGCCGATATTGCAGTATCTGGCATAGCCCAACACCTCCTGCCCGATGATAATATATCTTTTGCCTCTTCGCATCAAGAATAAAAGCGTGTGTCGCTCGTGTCAACCGGTTTCCTACTTTATCAGTTTGCGCTCTAGGGCGATCCTGATGACATTTGCCGTGCTGTCGGCCCCCAGCTTGGAATAGATCGAACTGAGCACCATTTTCACCGTGCTGATCGACAGATCGTGGCTCACGGCTATTTCGGACCGCGTAAGGCCGTGATATATGTCGTGCAGGATTCCTATCTCCCTTGGCGAGAGGTGCAGGTCATGCCCCAGGTTGTTCGCCTTCCTGTACTCCGAGACCACCAGAAGCTCCCGCTTGGCGTA
>JAISQC010000002.1 GCA_031274465.1 Synergistaceae bacterium
AGCGTGAGTGCTTCCATGCCATAGTTATCCAATATTGATAGCCACATATGTAGCCACCGCAAATAACGCCTTTTTTCCCCGGCGCTTTTCCCAAATATGAAATCGACTTCCTTCGGGAAACACTCTGCTTGATAGATTCTATTGAATCCGGCCACTTTCTGTATTTCCAACGATATCACTCCTCAGACATTATATAACTTTTAGATTATATTTCAAGGTAAACCTGTGCAATATTTTTGTGTAGTATTTATACATGCATTTAACATGACATTTAACCGCTTCACAGATATGTCATTGACGTAATTGAAAGGCAACTATTTTTTCGCCAGCAGTTCTACAGCTTGTAATTTGAAACTTGGCGCGAGGTGCGCGTACCGCATGGTCATCTTCATATCCGCGTGCTCCATGAGTTCCCGAACCGTCTTCAGGTCTACGCCCTTCATGGCGAGCTGGGAGGCGAAGTCGCGGCGCATAACTCTCCACTAAACCCGGAGCGATTCAGTCCCCGTCAGCGAGCATGTATCTTTTCTCTTTTGGCTTGGCGTTCTTGATCTGCAATTCCGTGAGAGCCATGCCTGATCCTTCTTGCCGTATACCAATCTTGACCCAATCTAGCGTGCGTTTTCGTATACGGAAATAAATAGAGCTGGAGGCCATTTTCAGTCAACCATGAAATGTTCGGACAAAGCAAAAACCCGCTCGGACGAGCGGGTTTCGTGTATTTGAAAAATCGCTTGGTTTTCAAAATGGAGCGGGAAACGGGATTCGAACCCGCGACCTACGGCTTGGAAGGCCATCGCTCTAGCCAACTGAGCTATTCCCGCTTGTAAATCCAATCGCGCTCTTTGGTCGGGGCGAAAGGATTCGAACCTTCGACCCCCTGCTCCCAAAGCAGGTGCGCTAGCCAGACTGCGCCACGCCCCGACAACAAAAATAATAAAGCTGAGGCTCGCGGATAAGCGCCCGCGTCTCAACCTTACTTTTATATTTTACCCTTTAATCCGACAGCCGTCAATTATCGCCGCCCCCCTCAAATTACAGCTTCAAGAGCGTGGGTTCCACCCACACCCGCGACGGAGCTAGCTCCCTCAAGGTCTTGCCTGTGGTTTGGCTTCTGTGTCCGGGGTTTTGAAAATTTTTTTTGACAATATCCCCCCTCTTCTGTATAGTTATCTCTCGACCAAACGGCGATGTTAAAAAGGGGCGTGAGGATAGGGTTGAAAGAAAAGATCCAGCTTTACGGGTTCAACAACCTGACGAAGACGTTGAGCTTCAATATCTACGATATTAGCTACGCGAAGACGGATCGAGAGAAGAAGGACTACATAGCCTACATAGACGAGCAATACAACTCCGAGAGGCTCACCGGCATTCTGTGCGAGGTGACCGATATCATAGGGGCCTGCGTCCTCAACATCTCGAAGCAGGACTACGACCCGCAGGGCGCGAGCGTCACGGTCATGATATCCGAGGAGCACGTGCCTCCCGACATGATGGACATCTCCTGCAATCAGGGGCTTCTCGCGAGGGAGCTCATCGGCGGGAGAAACACCCTCATCGCTGCGCATCTGGACAAAAGCCACGTCACCGTGCACACATACCCCGAATTTCACCCCAACAAGGACATAAGCTCGTTTCGCGTGGATATAGACGTCTCGACCTGCGGCAAAGTGACGCCGCTCGCGGCGCTCGACTATCTGATCGGCTCGTTCGATTCGGACATCATAACGATGGACTACCGCATCCGCGGCTTCACCCGCGACGTGGACGGCAAGAAGTATTACAAGGACCACGACATCAACTCGATACAGAACTACATATCGCGCGATATGATGGCGAGGTACGACGCCATCGACATCAACGTGTACCAATCCAACATCTTCCACACGAAGATGATCCTCAAAGAAATAGCGCTCGCCGACTACCTGTTCAACGTCGATCCGAGGGAGCTTTCGCCGGAGACCCGCCTTTCCATAAAAGACGAGATCACGAAAGAGATGCTCGAGATCTACTACGGCACGAACATCTACTGACGGGCTTTTCAGACAATGGGCGAGAGAGTTGGCAAAAAGCTTTCCCAGAGCGCCGCGCCGCTGTTCGACGCCCTGAAAGACTACAGGGCGCGCCGGGTGGTCCCTTTCGACGTCCCGGGGCATAAGCAGGGGAGGGGCACTCCCGAGCTGACCGAGTTTCTGGGCAGGTCCTGCATGTCCGTTGACGTGAACTCCATGAAGCCGCTCGACAACCTATCGCACCCGACTTCCGTGATCAGTGACGCGGAAACCCTTGCGGCGGAAGCGTTCGGCGCGGACGCGGCCTTCCTGATGGTGGGCGGCACCACGTCGGCGGTGCAGGCGATGATCATGAGCGTCTGCAAGGGGGGGGACTCCGTCATCCTGCCGCGCAACGTCCACAGGTCCGCCATAAACGCCCTCATCCTGGGCGGCATAAGGCCGGTGTACGTCGATCCCGGAACGCACCCGGAACTCGGCATATCGCTCGGCATGGCCGCTGGCGACGCGGAGGCCGCGATAAAGGCGAATCCATGCGCCAAGGCCGTGTTCGTCAACAACCCGACGTACTACGGTGTTTGCCCCGATTTGAAGCGCATAGTGGAGGCGGCTCACGATGCTGGCATGGCGGCGATAGTAGACGAGGCACACGGCACTCATTTTTATTTCGGCGAGGGCATGCCGGTTTCGGCTATGGCGGCGGGCGCCGACATGTCGGCGATAAGCATGCACAAGACCGGCGGGTCGCTCACGCAGAGCTCGCTGCTCGTCATGAAAGGCGCCCGCGTCGATCCTGGGTACGTGCGGACCGTGATCAACCTGACGCAGACTACGAGCGCGTCGTATCTGCTGATGAGCTCGCTCGACATCGCGCGGAAAACGCTGGCCACAAAGGGGGCGGAGATATTCCGCAAGGTCGTGAGGCTGGCGGAGTACGCGCGAGGCGAGATAAACGGGGCCGGCGGGTATTACGCGTTCGCGCGCGAGACGGCGAACGGGCGCGACATCTTCGATTTCGACGCGACGAAGCTTTCCGTGCACACACTCGGGATAGGGCTAGCTGGCGTCGAGGTCTACGACATGCTGCGCGACGACTACGGGATACAGATAGAGTTCGGAGACATGGGGAACCTGCTTGCGATAATTTCGGTCGGGGACAACGACTACGCCATAGAGCGCCTTGTGTCGGCGCTGGCCGAGATAAAGCGCCTCAAAAGCAGGACGCGCCTCGGCCTTTGGGATCACGAGTATATCAGCCCGGTGGTGCGCCTGCTGCCGCAGGAGGCGTTCTACGCCGAGCGCAGGGCAGTGCCCCTCGCGTCGAGCGAAGGCGAGGTGTCGTCGGAGTTCGTAATGTGCTACCCGCCCGGCATCCCGATCCTGGCGCCGGGAGAACTGATCACAAAAGACGCGCTTGGCTACATATTATACGCCATGAAAAAGGGGAGCCTCGTGATGGGCCCGCAGGACATGACGCTCGAATATATAAACGTGGTCAAGTGATGGGGGGATTTTGATGGAACTCTGGTACACCGAGGAACATACGCCGAACGTGCGCTTTTCGATAAAGGTGCGCGAGCAGATATTGAGCGAGGCAAGCCCATTCCAGCAGATAGACGTGTTCGACTCCGAGGAGTTCGGCAGGTTTTTCACGCTCGACGGCCTCATGATGGTTACGGAGAAAGACGAGTTCATTTACCACGAGATGATCGCCCACGTGCCGATGGCGACCAACCCCGGCATAAGGCGCGTGCTCGTGATCGGCGGAGGGGACGGCGGCACGGTGAGGGAGGTGGCGCGGTACGGCGGCGTCGAGCGCATAGACATGGTGGATATCGACGAGGCGGTAGTGCGCGTCTGCCGCGAGCATCTGCACTTCACGTCATGCAGCCTCGGAGACCCGAGGGTCACCCTTCACTTCGAGGACGGGCTGAAGTTCGTGCGGCGTTTCGAGCGCGCGTACGACCTTATAATAGTCGATTCAACCGATCCGTTCGGGCCGGGCGAGGGGCTTTTCACCAAGGAGTTCTACGGCAACTGCTTCAAAGCCCTCTCGGACGACGGAATATTGGTAAACCAGCACGAGAACCCATACTACGATTCGTACGCGTCCTCGATGGAGAGGGCGCACAGCAGGATAAGGGAGTTTTTCCCGGTCTGCCGGGTCTATCAGGCGCATATCCCGACGTATCCTTCGGGCCATTGGCTGTTCGGCTTCGCGTCGAAGAAGTTCGACCCGACGGAGGGAATTGACGCGATGGCTTGGAACGCGCTCGGCATCGAGACGAAATATTACAACACTGACATCCACAGGGGCGCTTTCATGCTGCCGAACTACGTCAAGCGGGCCCTCGAAAGCGCCTGACGGTGGAGCCGAGCCCATACGCCTTCATATCCTGTTTTGCCCCGTATGCCGAGGCGCGCGCTGTAGTGTTCGGCGCTCCGTTCGACTCGACGGCGAGCTTCCGGCCCGGGGCGAGGTTCGCCCCGTCCGCGATCCGGGCCGAATCGTCCGGCATCGAGACCTACAGCCCTTATCAGATGCTAGACTTGGAGGACATTCGCGTCTTTGACGCGGGCGACCTGGAGCTGCCGTTTGGGAGCGCCTCCAGAGCGGTGGGCGAGATAGAGTCATTCGTCGGGAAATTGTCCGGCGACGGGCGAATGCCCTGCATGATCGGCGGAGAGCATCTCGTGACGCTTGGCGCGGTCCGCGCGCTGGCCTCTGGCTGCGAGAA
>JAISQC010000016.1 GCA_031274465.1 Synergistaceae bacterium
GGGGCGTAGTGCCTGTGCCTCGTCCCAGGCGACCTGTATGGGGAAGAGCTGCCCAGGTCATCCACGTCTACGACGGCAGATAGCATTTCGCGCGTAACGCCTCCCGGGCGGAGTATCGACACCGGCCCCTCCGTCGCGTCGATCACGGTAGATTCCACCCCGACGGACGGCTCACCTCCGTCGATTATCATGTCCACCGAGTCGCCGAGGTCGTCCCAGACGGCATGAGCGTTCGTGGGGCTTGGCCGCCCGCTTTTGTTCGCGGACGGGGCCGCTATGGGGAACCCCGCCTCCCTGATTAGGGCCAGTGCGGTGTTGTTCAGAGGAACGCGCAGCGCCACGGTCTCGAGGTTTGCCCTCGTGGGCATCGGCACCGTTGCGAGCGAGTACAGGACGATCGTGAGCGGCCCCGGCCAGAAATGCTGCATGAGCAGCTCCGCCGAGTCGTTCATCTCCGCGTATTTTGAAGCCTCGCGCATGTTTGCCACATGGAGGATCAGCGGGTTGTCCTGCGGCCTTCCCTTGGCCTCGAAAATTTTTTTGACCGCGTCCTCGTCGAGCGCGTTGGCCCCCAGCCCGTATACCGTCTCGGTCGGGAATGCAACGAGCCCGCCTTTTTTTATTATCTTTGCCGCTGTGGCAATCGACTCGCGCGTCGGCGGGAAAATTTTTTTTGTGTCGGGCGAACCGCAAGGCAAGGCGAAGACCTCCGATCAATCCGCTATTCCGAGGGAAGATGTTTTTTCCATGCGGAACTTCGGGTACATGCCTTCTATTATAGATGCTCGCGCCTCTTTCATCAGGCGCACCAGAAAATAAAGGTTGTGCAGGCTGCACAGCCTCGCGGCGAGCATCTCCTTCGATCTGTACAGGTGCCTGACGTATGCGCGCGTGAAATTTCGGCACGCGTAACAGCCGCACGATTCGTCTATCGGGGAAAAATCCCTCTCGAACCGCGCATTTTTTATATTCATCCTCCCCGCGCTCGTGAAGAGGTTGCCGTTCCTCCCGTTGCGGGTCGGCAGCACGCAGTCGAACATATCTACCCCCCGCGCAACCCCTTCGATCAGGTTCTCCGGCATCCCCACCCCCATGAGGTAGCGCGGCTTGTTGCGTGGGAGCGACCCGCATGTCACATCGAGCATCCTGTACATATCATCGCGGGATTCGCCCACTGAAAGCCCTCCGATGCCGTATCCGTCGAATCCGATGCGTTCGAGGCGGAGGGCGCACTCCGCGCGCTGATCCGGGAACAGCGCCCCCTGCACTATGCCGAAAAGCGCCTGACGCGGGTTGCCGCGTGACTGGGAGAATTCGCGGCATCGCTCCGCCCATTTGACCGTCCTCTCCATCGCGGCCCTCGATGCGTCCTCGGTCGCCGGCAATTTCAAGCATTCGTCGAAGCACATGGCGATGTCGCTTCCAAGGCGCGTCTGAACTTCCATCGAGAGCTCCGGGGTCATGAAGTGCTTGCTGCCGTCTATGTGGGAGCGGAACTCCACCCCGCCGTCTGATATCTTGCGCAGCTCGGAGAGGGAAAACACCTGAAACCCGCCGCTGTCGGTGAGTATTTGGCGGCGCCACCCCATGAAGGCGTGCAGCCCGCCCGCTTCTTCTATCAGCTTCGCTCCGGGGCGCAGATAAAGATGGTACGTGTTGCCGAGTATCACGCTTGCGCCCAATTCCTCCAGCTCGAGCGGCGACATGGCCTTTACCGTCGCCTGCGTCCCCACCGGCATGAAAAGCGGCGTTTCGACGACTCCGTGCGGAGTGGCGAGTTCTCCGGCGCGCGCCCCGGTCTGGGGGCACTCCGCTATTACTTTGAATTCAAACATTCTGCCACCACCCGGCATAATTATACAATGATGCGCCGATTAGCTGATAGAATAAGAATGGCAGAGACGGAAGGTTTTTCGCGAGAGGAGGGCTGGGCATTGGTGAGCGCTTTGACCGAGGAGGGGCGGGACGTCTCGCCCAGCGATATTTTGTACGGCCGCGTAAGGATGTACCAGCCCACGGCGAAGCGGGGTCCGAGGGTCAGCGTCGATACCGTCCTTCTCGCGCATTTCGCGCGCGTCAGGCGGGGCGACCGGGTGATCGAGATGGGCTGCGCCCATGGGGCAATCACGCTGATAATGGCGAAGAGGAACGACCGGGCGAGGTTCGAGGGGTTCGACATCAACCCCGAGCTGATAGACATGGCGCGTGAAAACGCGCTCTTGAACGGACTTGGCGGAAGGGTTTCGTTTTTCGCCTCCGACCTTCGGGAACATAAAAAAAACTTCGCGCCAGAATCGTACGACGCCGTGGTCATGAACCCCCCCTACGACGATCCGGGAACGAGCAGGCCTAGCCCGGACGAGGCGATGGCAAGCGCCAGGCACGGACGGACTTGCGCTCTGTCGGACGTGGTCGCCTGCGCGAAATATCTGCTGCGCAACGGGGGGCGCTTCGCGTCGATGATGAGGGCAAACAGGATGGGCGATCTGTTCCGGTTGCTTTACGAACACAACGTGAGGCCGAAAAAAATACGCGCCGTCCATCCAAAGCCGGACCGCCCAGCTTCGATAGTGCTGGTCGAGGCCGTTCGCGCGTCAGGCGATGGCGTGACAGTCGAGCCGCCTCTTTTTATATGCGGGAGCGACGGCGGGTACACGAAGGAGCTGCTGGAAGCGTACAGCATGCCCGAAGGCGAGGGCTAAAGATGCCTCTCGTGCTGGTCCCGACGCCCATCGGCAACATGGGCGATATCACGCTGAGGGGGCTGGAGGCTCTCAAAAACGCCGACGCGATTGCCTGCGAGGACACGCGCAGGACCCTGAAGCTGCTTAATTTTTATGGGATACGCAAACCCCTTTTCTCGTACCACAGACACAACGAGCGCGCCAGAGCTGAGGAGATAATCGGCCGCCTCGAGCGGGGGGAGAGCATAGCCCTCGTGTCGGACGCCGGCACTCCGGGGATATCCGACCCGGGGGGCGTGCTGATAGAAAAAGCCATATCGCGCGGCTTGGAGATAGACGCGCTGCCCGGCGCGAACGCGGTGCTGCCCGCTCTTTTGATGTCGGGCATATCGGCTGAAAAGTTTTATTTTCGCGGCTTCGTGGAGGGGAGCGGCTCGGAGGTAGAGTCCGCTATGCGCGGGCTGTCCGGCATCGACGCGACGCTCGTTTTCTACGTGGCGCCTCACGACATATCGCGATTTTTGGCGTCCGCCGTCCGCGCGCTGGGAGACCGCAGGGCCGCAGTGGTGCGCGAGATAAGCAAATTGCACCAGGAGGCTCTGCGGGGGACGCTGTGCGAGCTTGCCGCGTCATGTGGGCAGCGTGATCTGAAGGGCGAGATGTCGCTCGTGGTAGAGGGTTCGAATGGCGAGGCGGAGGGCGGCGCTCCCGAGCCGGATTGGGAAAAACTTGCCCGAAACATGAAAAAATCGGGAATTTTCGACAAAGAGATTGCCAACGCGCTCTTTGCGAGTTATGGTATATCGCGTAATCGAGTCAAGACTTTTTTGATGCGGGAGGAAACAAAGTGAGCGATAGCGGATGCAAGCATGGATTTTACCTTACCACCCCGATTTACTACGTAAACGACGTGCCGCACATAGGGCACGCTTACACGACGATAGCGTGCGACGCCCTTGCCCGCTGGCATCGAATGCGCGGCGACGACACCCGTTTCCTGACCGGCACCGACGAGCACGGCCAGAAGATACAGCAGGCGGCCGAACGGCGCGGCGTGACCCCAATAGAGCTCTGCGACGAGGTCGTGATGAACTTCAAGAAGCTATGGGATGCCCTCGGCATCTCGAACGACGATTTCATCCGCACCACGGAGGACCGCCACGTAAAAGTGACGCAATATTTCTTCAAGGCCCTCATGGAGAGCGGCGACATCTACAAGGGGAGCTACGAGGGCTGGTACTGCGTGCCATGCGAGACCTATGTGCCGGACGCGCAGATAGGCGACGACAAGGTGTGCCCCGACTGCAAGCGCCCGCTGACCCGGATGTCTGAGGAGAGCTATTTCTTCCGCCTGTCGAAGTATCAGGGCGCGCTGATAAAATATTACGACGATCACCCCGACGCCATAATGCCCAAGGCGCGATACAACGAGGTGATAAGCTTCATCAAGAGCGGCTTGCAGGATCTTTCGATATCCCGCACCACGCTTAAATGGGGCATCCCGGTGCCGGGCGACGAGCGGCACACCGTTTATGTCTGGCTCGACGCGCTCATCAACTACATATCCGCCGTAGGATATCCCGAGGCGGGGGAGAAATGGGAGTCCTGCTGGCCTCACGTCCGCCATATGGTGGGCAAGGACATAATCAGGTTCCATGCGGTGATCTGGCCCGCCGTCCTGATGGCCATGGGGCTCAACCCGCCGGTTCGCGTCTTCGCCCACGGATGGTGGACGGTCGAGGGGGACAAGATGTCGAAGTCGAAAGGCAACGTCGTCGATCCGTTCGAGATGGTTGAGGTATACGGCGCCGACGCTTTCCGCTATTTTGTCCTGCGCGAGGTGCCGTTTGGGAACGACGGCGATTTTTCCGAGCTGGGCATGATGAACCGGATAAACTCCGACCTCGCCAATGACATCGGCAACTTGCTGAACCGCACCCTACAGATGATAGAGAAATACCGGGATAGCCGGCTTCCGGGCGCCTCGGTCCTGGAGCGGGCGAGGGACGTTGATTTCGCCCTGCGCGACATGGCGCTGCGCACCATGTCCGAGATGGATTCGCATATGGCTGATTTCGCACTCGACGCGGCCCTGAAGTCGCTTTGGGTTCTGATAGGCGCCGGGAACAAGTACATAGACGAGACCCAGCCGTGGAAGCTGGGCAGGGAAGACCCGGACGAGCGGCTCGACATCGTCCTGCGCGTGCTGTGGGAAGTGCTGCGCCTCTCCGCCATGCTGATATACCCTTTCATGCCCGAGACCGCCGGCAGGATGCACAAACAGCTGGGGCTGGATGCCGACGTGTCGGCAGAACGGCACTCGGAGTGGGGATGGGGGACCTATGCGGCGGATGTGACGGTGAAAAAACAGGAAGTTCTCTTCCCTAGGATCGACGCGGTCAAGTGGAAGGAGGGCTACGACGCGCGCTTCAGGGCGCGGATGGCCTTGCTGAACCCCGACGCGCCGCCGCCTACGGCCGCCGCGTTCGACACATCGCACAAAGAGCAGGTCGAAATAGACGACTTCAAGAAATTGGAGATAAGGGTGGCGCGGATAGAGAGCGTCGATATGGTGGAAAAGGCGCAGAAATTATACAAGCTGAAAGTGGACCTGGGGTTTGAAAAGCGCGTGATCGTATCGAGCATAAGGGAGTTTTTCACGCCGGAGGAGCTGATCGGCAAAAATATCCTCGTGCTGTGCAACCTCAAGCCGGCGAAGTTTCGCGGCATAGAAAGCGAGGGGATGCTGCTCGCGGCGGAGGCCGACGACGGACACCGCGAGATAATCTCCCTCGCCGCAGTCGACGACGGTTTCCCAGTCGGCTCGCCGGTTCACTGATGACAGCCGATGACCGAGTGAGATTATTCGACTCTCACTGCCACTTGGATATGGAGGAGTTTCGCGGCGACCTTGACGGCGTTTTGTCACGCGCCAAGGCGTCAGGTGTGTGCCGCGCGCTTCTGGCGGCGTGCGACGAGGCTTCGAGTGCTGACGTCGTTCGCATCAGCGGCGAGAAAAGCGGGTTCGGCGTCGAGCTGTGGGCGTCGGCTGGGATACACCCCCACGAGGCGGACAGCGCCGCGCGTTCGCTGCCCGACTCGCTGCCGCGCCTGTCCGAGAGGCGCGAAGTGGTGGCGATAGGCGAGATCGGCCTCGATTACTACTACGACAACTCGCCAAGAGATGTGCAAAAAGATGTGTTCGAGCGCCAGCTCGAATGGGCGGGCAGGGCGAAAAAGCCCATTCTGGTGCATCTGCGGAACGCCAAGGACCGAGCCTCCGGAGACGCTTACAGCGATGCCATGTCGATGATAAAAAATCATCCCGATCTGTCCGGAGGGGTCATCCACTGCTTCTCCGGAGACGTTGCCGACGCCCGAGCCGCGCTCGACCTCGGTTTTTACGTCTCGTTCGCGGGGCCTGTGACCTACCCGAGCGCCGCGACGCTGAGAGAAGCGGCGGTTTTCGCCCCCCTTGACAGGATACTGTGCGAGACCGATTCGCCGTACCT
>JAISQC010000025.1 GCA_031274465.1 Synergistaceae bacterium
GACGATCTGGACAAGCACGAGGAGACGCTGAAGAACATCGCGTATACCCTCGATTCGCTCATTTCAGACCTTCTGGAGGCGGAAGTGCGCGAATACGCCTTTCCTGACTTCATCCACCCAGACGAGACGGGCTTCCCGGCGAAGGAGGCCCCAAAGGCGCCGCAGCATCAGCAACCCGAAGCGAAAACCGGGAGAAACATCCAAGAAATCTTGGTGATAGGGGCGCTCATCGCGGCAATATTTCTCGTGGGGCTGAGCTTCGGCCTGTGGGGGTCGTACTACTTCGGACTGCAATAAGCGCAATCGAAAATTACAAAAAGCGCGGCACACCCCTGACCATAATTGCCCTTCCTTGAATCGATTCGTTCATTTCTCGACCGCCCTCGACCATATCTGAAGGTAAATGTTGTGGAGGTACGCGAAGAAATCGTAATCGGCCTCGGGAGGGCCTATCAAAATGCTCATCGGAAGGCCCGACACGCGCGTTCGGATGGGAGCGGGAGTCCACGCGTCCAGCAAAATCCACCAATTCCTCTTTTCGGCCTCTTTGGCCGCCAGTTCAAGGTCAGATATCCTGTTCCCGGAGGACCATGCGCTCCACAGCTCGTCTGGGGGGCGAACCGCGTTTGGCATGGATGACCTGACCCACGGGCTCACAGAACTGGAGAGGTCCAGTATATGGGTGTCCTGCACAAGGCTGCGCCCGACCTCAACGGCGCTTTCCAATCGCGACTGAAATTCCGCGACCCTCCTCTGATAAAAAGAATAATTGTCCGGGCTCAGCTTGCACAGCACGATCAGGAGCCTCTGGCTCAGGAATGGCAGTATCGAGGGGTTGAACGATATCGCCCCCCTCTGGGGTTCTTCGATCGGAAGGTTGTCGTAGAGCAGATACAGGCCTTCCTGCCCTTTGGAGATGCCGAATTTGAGCGCGTCTATCGGGTCGAGCGCTATTACGGTGGCGTTCTGCGGCAATTTTCGCGCGGTCCTCAGGACCCCCGAGGCGTTCCACGTCGCGACGGGCTGTATTTTCATCGTGCTTCCGACGATGAAACGCGCCATCCCGGCAAGCCACGGAAGCGTGACGTTGACAGTCGGCTGGGCGCTGGCCGCAGGCTGTGGGGCAGCGGCAAAGCATGGGGCGCGCGGCAATGCGGCCGACGCGAAAAGAACCGCAAACAGCAGCGCGGCAAAGCGTCTCCTGCCCGAGGCGAGGCTCACTTTCCGACGCGCCCGGGCTGCTCGGGCAATTTGCCGATGCGCGACAGCTCGCACAGAGCGGTTTGAGCGGCGGCGAATTCTGCGGATTTGATAGAATTGCCCCGGCCGACCGAGATCATCGACCCATCAGCAAACACGGCCTCTACCTCGAAGGACGAGGCATGATCCGGTCCTGACCGCCCAGTGAGCCGATAGACCGGAGGCTTGTCGCCCATTGCCTGAAGCGCTTCCTGCAACAGGGACTTCGCGTCCCTGTCCGAACCGTCATCGACGTTCGCCACAATCCGCTCCACGTCGCCGACCAGTTTTTCCACCACGCGGCGGACCGCTCCATAACCCCCGTCGAGAAATATCGCGCCTAACACCGCTTCCATGGCGTCCGCCAGTATCGACGGGTTACTCCTTCCGCATTGGCATTCGAGTCCCTTGCCGAGCCAGAGCAGCCCAGGCAGGCGAGTCGCCTCTGCCCACGACGCCAAGGCCGCCTCCCTCACAACGTTCGAGCGCGCCCGCGTCAGCCCTCCCTCGCTCAGACAAGGGGCACTCAGATAAAGGATCTCCGAGACGCACAATTCCAAGACGGCGTCGCCGAGAAACTCCAACCGCTCGTTGCTGTTCGAACATCCCGATTCGTTTGCGTAGGAGGAATGAGTCAGAGCTTCGCCAAGCAGGCCAGGGTCGCGGAAAACGTACCCTATCTCGCTCTCGAAATCCCCCGAGGCTGCATTCATGCCGCACTAACCCCTGAAGCGTTCTATAGCCAGTACACCGTTGTGCCCGCCGAAGCCGGCGTTGTTTATGATCACCCTGTCCACGGTTCCTTCGGACGCGACGGCAGAGATGTTGACGTCGCACTCCGGATCGGGGAACTCGTAGTTGATCGTGGGGTGGATGACCCCCGTCTCTATCGCCATTATGGAGGCTATCGCCTCCACCGCCCCGGCCGCGCCCAGGCAATGCCCCACCATCGACTTGGTCGATTGGACCGGCATTTTGTCCGCGTGACGCCCGAAGACCCTGCGTATTGCGCCGCTCTCAGTCTTGTCGTTTAGAGGCGTCGAAGTGCCGTGGGCGTTGTAAAGGTCCACCTGATCGGCATTCCACCCCGCCATCGCGAGGGCGAGTCCTATCGCGCGGACGGAACCGCCGCCTTCAGGGTCGGGCGCGGTGATGTGGTACGCGTCGCAGGTATTGCCATACCCTACGACCTCGGCGTAAATATGCGCGCCGCGTGACTTGGCGTGCTCCAGTTCCTCGAACGCGAGGATGCCGGCGCCCTCTCCCATGACGAACCCGTCGCGCTCTTTGTCGAACGGGCGGGAGGCGCGCGCTGGGTCATCGTTGCGCGTGGAGAGTGCCTTCATGTTCGCAAACCCGGCTATCGCTATCGGGGTTATGGCCGCTTCCACCCCGCCCACCAGCATCACGTCCGCATCGCTGCGGCGTATCGCGTGCATCGCCTCGCCCATGCAGTGAGTCGCCGTGGAACAGGCTGTGACCACCGCCATATTGGGGCCGCGCGCGCCGAACTTCATCGCGACATAGGCCGCCGGCATGTTGCTCAGCATCATCGGGACGAAGAACGGGCTTATCCTGGAAGGGCCCTTCTCCTTCAGTATGTCGTAATTGTCGTGGGTGGTCGTTATGCCGCCCTCGCCGCTCCCTATGTAGACCCCGAACCTGTTGAGGTCGAGCCGCCCCAAGTCGAGGCCTGCGTCCTTTATCGCCATATCCGCCGCAGGGACCACGAAATGAATCACGCGGTCCGTCTTCCTCGCTTCTTTTTTGTCCAGCCAAGGCTCCACGTCGAAGCCCTTGACTTCGGCCGCTATCTTGGCAGTATGCCCCTCGGTGTCGAAGAGGGATATTTTATCGACGCCGTTGCGCCCTTCGCGCAATGCCCGCCAGTAGTCATCCCTGCCGCAGCCGATGGGGCTTACGACTCCCAAACCCGTGATGACAACCCTTTTCACAAAACCCCTCCCTTAAAGGGGCGCAAATTTGAAAAAAAGCGCCCCCTCATTGCCGCCGCTAGTCCTCCACGCCGAGTTTGCCTTTCACGTAAGCCATAGCCTCGCCCACGTTCGTCAGCTTCTCGGCATCCTCGTCAGGTATTTCGACGTCGAATTCCTCCTCGATACCCATTATCAGCTCGACGATATCGAGGGAATCAGCTCCCAGATCCTCCACGAACGAAGCGTCAGGCTTGATCTGATCCTCCTCCACATTGAGGCGATCGATGACCAGTTCCTTGAGTTTCGCCATTATTTCTTCCGACTGCATCCTGCAACACCTCCTTTTCGGGGTTTTCACATCATTGTCATGCCGCCGTCGACGGCCAATACCTGACCCGTTATGTAAGCCGCCTCGTCCGACGCCAAAAAAACTGCGGCGGACGCCACATCGTCCGGCGAACCGTACCTGCCGGCCGGTATTTGAGACAGCGCGGCGCGTTTTGCGTCTTCCGGCAGAATGCCGGTCATATCCGTCTCGATGTAACCCGGCGCGATCACGTTGGCGGTGATCCCGCGCGAAGCGACTTCGCGGGCCACGCTCTTGATCATACCCAGAATGCCCGCCTTGGCGGCAGAGTAATTTGCCTGGCCGGCGTTGCCCACGAGGCCAGAGACGGAACTCACCGCTATTATCCTCCCGAACTTGGCCTTAATCATACCGCGAATGACGGCCTGCGTACAGTAATAAACCGAACTCAGGTTCGTCCTCAGAACGTCGTCCCACTCGGAACCCTTCATCCGCATCAGAAGATTGTCCCTTGTGATGCCGGCGTTGTTCACCAGTATCTCGATTGCGCCGATCTCGCGGGTCACGGACTCCACCAGCGAAGCGGCCCCCTCGGCAGAAGACACGTCGGCCCCGAACGCCGCGGCGGTGCCTCCATTGCTGCGGATGATGCCGCACACATCTTCGGCCGCAGACGCGGACTTTTGGTAATTCACAGCCACTTTGCAACCTTTGCCTGCCAGGGCGATCGCTATGCCGCGCCCTATGCCCCTGCTAGCGCCGGTGACTAAGGCCACGCGCCCCGCACTCATGCCCCGTCCCGTGCGAAAAACGCGACCGCCTTCGGGACGTCGGCGACTTTATTGACGGATATCGCCTCATGCCCCTTGGCTACCCTCTTTATAAGCCCGGAGAGGACGCTGCCGGGACCGAACTCCCCGAATTTTTCCGCGCCGCCCGAGACCATCGACCTGACCCCATCCGCCCAAAGGACCGGCATATAAGTCTGATCGTACAGCGCGGACTGTATGGAATCCACGGAATTTTTGACTTTCGCGTCCGAGTTCGCCACTATCGGGACTTTCGGCTCGCTCCACCTGAGAGAGGCAAACTCCTCACGCAACAGGTCGGCGACCGGCCTCATCAGCTCGCAGTGGAATGGGGCGCTCACCTTGAGCGGGATCACCTTCGACGCGCCTCTGGCCTTGGCCAAGCCGCCCGCCCGCCCGACGGCAGACGCGCTCCCCGAGATCACTATCTGGCCCGGCGAATTGACGTTGGCGGGGCTGCACACCTCGCCCTCGCTGGCATCGGCGCACACCGACGCCACCGCTTCCATGTCGAGGCCAATTATGGCAGACATGGCGCCCTTGCCCAGAGGAACCGCGTCCTGCATCAGAGCCCCGCGCCTGCGGACCAGCCTGGAGGCGTCCCCCAAAGACAGAACGCCGCTCGCCACGAGCGCGGTGTACTCGCCGAGGCTGTGCCCCGCGTAAAACTTGGGAGAGAGAGCGCCCCCCAGCTCCCGAAGCACCGCCCTCATCACGGCGACGCTCGTCACCAAGATCGCCGGTTGGGTCACCGCGGTCCTGACCAACTCGTCGTCCGGCCCCTCGAAAATCACCCTTGACAGTTTGAAACCGAGGGCCTCGTCCGCCTCCCCGAACGCGTCGCGCGAGACCTCGAAATTCTCGTAAAAATCGCGCCCCATCCCGACTTCCTGGGCACCCTGCCCCGGGAAGACCATAGCGTAACCGACAGACAAACGCACCCCTCCTTCCACTCCCATTTCGTTTTAGGCGAATCGCCCGCCGATGCCGCCGGCAAGCTCTGCCGCCTCGCGGACCACTTCCTCTATTATCTCTTTCGCCGGCTGGACTTTGCGCACGAGGCCCGCGATCTGGCCGGACATGACGGAGCCGTGCTCCATGTCCCCGTCCACGACGGCGGCCCGCAGCTTTCCCGAACCGAATTTGTCCAGTTCCTCGATTACGACGTGGGCGTCCTCCATCTCGGCAAAGGTCTGGGTGAATTTGTTCTTTATGCATCGCACCGGATGCCCGAGCGTCCGCCCCGTTACGACCGTGCTGCGGTCATTGGCGTCTATTATTTTTTTCTTGAAATTTTCGTGGGCGTTGCATTCGGCGGCGCATACGAAGCGAGTTCCCATCTGCACTCCCTCGGCGCCGAGGGCAAACGCGGCGACCATCCCCCTGCCGTCGGCTATGCCTCCGGCCGCGATCACTGGAATTTCGACAGCGCTCGATATCTGGGCTACGAGCGCCATGGTGGTGATCTCGCCTATATGGCCTCCAGCCTCCATGCCCTCCGCTATAACAGCGGCCGCCCCCTGCCTTTTGACGCGTTCGGCGTGAGCCACAGACGCCACTACCGGAATCACCGTCACGCCGAGCGGGGAGAGCCTGTCGATCACCTTGCCCGGGAGCCCGGCCCCGGTCGTAACCACGGGGACGGAGTGTCTGGCGGCAAGCTCTAGGGCGTCCTGCGCCGTGGGAGACAACAGCATTATGTTCAACCCGAAGGGCTTGTCGGTCAGCTTCCTTATCTTGACCAGCTCCCGGTCCAAAGCTTCCGAAGGCATATTGCCCGCCGCGATTATGCCGAGGCCGCCCCCGTTGCTCACGGCCGCCGCGAGATCCGCGTCGGCCACCCACGCCATCGCGCCCTGTATCACGGGATATCTGATATTCAACAATTTCGCTATCCTGTTGGAATTGAACATCACAGCACCTCTGTCTAAGATTCCAGCAGCAGGGCGCCGTAAGCCATGCCCGCCCCGAAGCTGCACATCAGCGTCCTCTGCCCCGGCCCTATCCTGCCGTCCGATCTGGCCTCGCACATCCCTATCATTATCGAGGCCGCCGACGTGTTGCCGTACCTGTCGACGTTTATGACGAACTTCTCCATAGGTATGCCCATCCTGCGGGAGATGCCCTCTAGTATCCGGATGTTGGCCTGATGGAAAATCCATCGGTCGACGCATGTCGTTGTTATACCACAACTATCGCAAAAATTCTCCAAGTAAGCGGGAATTTTTCGATTGACGAATTTAAAAACCTCAGCGCCGTCCATCTTGACGAAATGCCTTCTCTCCCGCACGGTATCTTCCGAAGCGGGTTCGGCGGCAAGCCCGGCGGGAAGCGTTATCAGCCCGCGATAAGCGCCGTCCGCCACGAGATCCGCGTGCGTGAGGCGCAGTGCCCCGGGACGCCAAGGGCCCATCACGCACGCGCCGGCGCCGTCGCCGAAGAGGACGCAGGTGCTGCGGTGCGTCCAGTCCACGATGCGGCTCATGGCCTCAGAGCCGACCACCACGACGTTGCCCCACATGCCGGAGGCTATCCCCCCAGCCGCCGCCGCCATCCCGTAAAGAGACCCAGCGCAGCCGGCCTGTATATCCATGCCCCCTGCCATATGCGCGCCTATCAGGTCCTGCACTGTTGGCCCTACCCCGGGCAACAGCGTGTCGGGCGAGTTCGTGCCCACGATCACCATAGAAACGCATTCGGGTGAAACCCCCGCGTCTCGAAGCGCGGCAATCGACGCGGATGAGGCCATCGACGCGTTCGACTCGCCATCGGCCATTATATGCCTCTCCCTGATGCCGCTGCGCTCGACTATCCACTCGTCCGAGGTGTCTACCATCTTTTCGAGATCCGAGTTGGTCAAAATTTTTTCCGGTACGTACATGCCGGCGCCCAAAACCCCCACCGGCCTTCCAGCAATCGCCGCCATTCCGCTCCTCCTCAAATGAACCCCGCCCTGAGCGCAGGGGCTATAACTCGAAACTCTCCTTTATGAGGTCCGTCCCCTTGAGCCTCGCAAAACCCGAAGCCACGTGCAGCGCCCCGGCTATCGCCTTGTCTTTGGAATTTCCGTGGGCCTTTATCACGATGCCGTCCACGCCGAGAAGGGGTGAGCCGCCGTTTTTCTCGTTTTCGAAGCGGGCCGCGATTTTTTTCAGCGCCGGCAGCATGAGGGCCGCGCCGATCTTAGGCAAAACCTTGTGCTCGATCTCCTCGCGGATTATGACCTTCACCAGCTCGCCTATCCCCTCGCCGAATTTTATCAGGGCGTTCCCAGTGAACCCGTCGAACACCACTATGTCCGTACTGCCTATCGGCACGTCCTTGCCCTCGACGAAGCCCCCGTAATTGAGCTCGCTTGCCATCAGCATCTCCCGCGCCGTCGATATCACGTCGTCCCCCTTGATGTCCTCCGACCCGTTTGAGAAAAGGCCGATCGTCGGGGCCTCTATCCCGGCAAGGGACCTCATATATATCGCCCCCATGCGGGCGAACTGGTACAGGTTCAAAGCCTTGCACCTGACCGTGGCGCCGACGTCGATCAAAAGCGACTTCCTGTTGAGCGCCGGTATGGGGACCGCCAGGCCCGGCCTGTCGATGCCCTTTATCCTTCCGACGACCAGCACGCCCCCCGCGACTATGGCGCCGGTGTTGCCCGCCGAAATGCAGCCGACCGCCTCGCGCGAGCGCACCATCTCCATGGCGATCCTGAGGCTCGAATTTTTCTTGCTGCGTATAGAGGCGGGGTTGTCTCCCATGCCTATGACCTCATCCGCATCGACTATATGTATCCGACGTCTCACATCGGGGCGCGCGGAGGCCAGATGCGGCTCGATCGATCCTTTTTTCCCGACCAGCGCGACGGACAGCATGTCATCCTCCGTGCAGGCGAGCACCGCTCCTTTGCACGGCTCAGAGGGCGCGTTGTCCCCTCCCATGGCGTCGAGGGCAAAGAGCATATTCAAAAAACCTCCATATTCGCCTTATTTTAGGGAACCGCTGAACTCAGCATTTCCTCAGGCCTCATAATTGAGTGTAGAGTCAATGGCAACGACCACGAAGCGCGCCACGAAAATTTCCCTCTCCCCTGCGCGGGTATGCACGCTGACTGCATACTTATTGTCTTTGTGAGTCCCCACCTTGGCGATTGCCGCCAATTTGTCGCCGACATAAGCAGATCGGCTGAACTGCACGCGGGCCGCGCCCACGATCGCCAAGGCCTCCCTGACGACCGCTATCGCGAGGGTGGCGGCCTGGGCATAAATGTAGTGGTCCGCAATCAGGTTGGTGTGCCTGAACGCGTACTCCCTATTCGTGCGGAAGACGGAGAGGGCGCGGCGGTTTGGCTCTAGCTCGACTATCTCCCCGAGTATCTCCTCCTGCCTCATCGAGGTCAGCCGGCTGGAGGCGCGCTCCGCCATGAGCCTGGTGCGTTCGCGCAAACCGGGCACGTTCAGCGCGTCCCTGTCGAGGCGTATAGTGCCGACGCTCACCCCGAGCTCGAGCGCCAGGCCCTTGTCGGACATGAGTGGATCGGAATCCAAAAGGCCGATCAGCCTTTTGTGCCTTATCTGTTTGATTTGAGATCTCTCTTCGCTCACGCAGCCCTCGCAAAGTGTTTATTAGTAGTTAGTACTAACGACGGGAATCAATATATAAATTTTCGAGCGATCTGTCAAGCGCCACGGTAAAATAATAGAAGAAATCTCATTCGCCCTTGTTCGGCATGTGCACATATCCCGGTTCGGCACGGGTATATGCCCGTTCGGGGGGAGCGTATCCCAGTTCGGTAGGGCGTATGCGATACGCCCCTACATGGTTTTTGACCTTGGCCCCCTCTTCGAGGGGGCTGTCACGCAGTGACTGAGGGAGTGCTTTACCCTCAGAGGCACCCCCACCACCCCACGCGGTCCCCCACCCCCCATTGGGGATGCAAATTATTTACCCGAAGTATTTCCATC
>JAISQC010000028.1 GCA_031274465.1 Synergistaceae bacterium
GCATAGGGACGCCGGAAAGCGTCAAAAACGGGAGGATAGAGCGGACCACCTGGACGGTGCTGAACGAACCGGAGTGGAGGAACGCGGGCATGATCGATTCTGGGCGCCCTATACTGGCGGTCAGCCTCGAACGCGGGCATCTTGCGGTTTTAAAATAACTCAAAGCCCTCGAAGGCGCTTCATACGCCCCCAAAATCCCCGCCTCCGTTATGTCCTCGAAGGCGGACTCCGCGCGCGCCGTCGAAAGCATCGCGAAATTCATGTCGCCCCGGCTGCTGCCGCAGGAGGCTGGAACCGACACGGCCCGGCCCATCGAGGCCATAGGCGTAGACGGCCCATGGACTGCTTGGGAGCAGGTTATGATAGCTGGGAGATGGATGGCTTCGCTGGGCTTCGACGCGAGGATATACTGGGCGCAAAAGTTCCCATCCGGCCCGGACGGGCCGTCGTCCCCGTCGATTTGGCGCGAGCCGGTGCTCAGGGTGACGGACGGGAAGGGGCGCGACGTGTACTTCAAGGCGGGGCAGAAGGGAGATCCCGAGAAACTTCACCCGTCGCTCTACGGAGAGACCCTTTACAGGGCCGGCAACGCGGGGGTGGAGCAAATCAAGCTGCCGAGGGGCTCGGCTTCGGACCACGCCCTCACTCAAAACTGGAAGATGGTTTTGGGGGAAAACGGGGCCGCGTCCGGCTCGCTCGACGTCACGTTCACCGGGGCGTGGATGGGGATTCTTGCGCCGAACGGCGAGATCGAAGAGGAAAATATCGTAGCGGAGCTGCTTGAAATAATGAATTTCGACACGCCGGGCATCGACTTCGAGGCAAAATCCCTGAAACCTCTCGGCTCGGGCTGCAGGATCACTCTGGATTTCACCGCCGCTCCCGGGATAGTTTCGCAGAACAACATACTCTTCCGCCTCGTTGGGGGGGTGCCGCGCTCCTTTGAGGAGATACCCAAAGTCGGGGCGAAATACTCGTTCAGGTTTCCGTTTGTGTTCGAAGTGAATTCCACAGTCGTCACTCCAAAGGGTTACAGGGCCTTGGCCCTTCCCGGGAAAACGCAAATCGGAGATTCGAAGTCCGCTCTCGACCAGTCTTTGGTTCATTGGACCAAAAGACGAATAGCGGAGGCGTCGTGCCGATGGATAGTCCGGTCCGCCGCCGTCGACGAATACCAGTCCGGCAGGATAGCCGAGCAGGTTGCCCTCGTCACGGCGTGGCCAGCGACGGCCGTGCCGCTTCAAAAGTAGATAACCGTTCGGAGGTTTTGTTTATGGATAGCAGCAAAGATTCCCTCGCTTCGATCGTAAAAAAAGCTATCGAAACCGTTGCAGGGGAGCGCCACGTGGAACTGCCCGAGGGGTTTGAGGTCCTGCTGGAGCGCCCTAAGAGCGCGGAACACGGCGACTGGGCGACTAACGCCGCGATGAAGCTGTCGAAGCTGTTTCGCGTGCCGCCCATGGAGCTGGCTGGCGCCATATCGGGCGCGATAGGCGAAACCGGGGCGATAAGCGAGATAGAAGTCGCTCCTCCCGGCTTCATGAATTTCACCCTGGCCGGGGACTGGGTTGCCGGGACGATAAAATCCGCCCTGGAGGGCGGCGCGGCCTATGGGTCCAATAAATCCGGCGAGGGGCGCAGGGTTCAGGTCGAGTTCGTCAGCGCGAACCCCACCGGTCCGATTCACCTTGGGCATGGCCGAGGCGCCGCCGTCGGCGACGTCATGTCGTCGATACTGGCTTTTTCTGGCTGGAGCGTAGAGCGCGAATATTACATAAACGACGCCGGGCTTCAGATGGAAAACCTCGGCTACTCCACGCAATCGCGATATTTCGCGCATTTCGGCCGCGAGGACCTGGCGCCGTTCCCCAAGGATGGGTATCCGGGGGACTATATAGACGACATAGCGCGCGGCATAGCGGACGAGCGCGGGGATTCGCTCATCGCGCGCCCGCTGGAGGAGACGATGCCCTTTTTCCGCGACAGGACGTGCGAGGTCGTTCTGGAGATGATCGGCCGGGACCTCGATGATTTCGGCGTCAAATTCGACGTTTGGTTCTCGGAAAAATCGCTTTACCGCGACGATCTGACGGAGAGGACGATAGCCCTGCTGAAATCGCGCGGGTACGCTTACGACCAAGACGGGGCGGTGTGGTTTCGGGCGACGGCCTTCGGCGACGACAAAGACAGGGTGATGGTCAGGAACAACGGCGTCCCGACCTATTTCACGTCGGACACGGCGTACCTTCTGAACAAATACGAGCGAAAATTCGATTTCCTGATCTACGTCTGGGGCGCCGACCACCACGGGTACGTCCCGAGGATACGCTCGGTCAACAAAGCGCTCGGCGCGAAGGACGAAAGCCTCGAATTCATGCTGATACAGTTTGTAAGCCTGCTTCGCGACGGGGCGCCGGTCGCGATGTCGAAGAGAGCCGGGACGTTCGTGACGCTTCGCGAGGTGATTGACGAGGTCGGGCGCGATGCCACCAGGTTCTTTTTCGTGAACAGAAAATGCGATTCGCACCTGGATTTCGATCTGGAGGTGGCCAAGCGGACGTCCTCCGAGAACCCCGTCTATTACGTGCAATACGCGCACGCTAGGATATGCAGCATCCTGAGGGAGGCATCCGCCCGAGGCATAGGGGTCCCCGGCGTTTCGGACGCCGGTTTGGGCGGACCGTTCGAGCCGTGCGAGATACGCCTCGCCAAGGAGATATCCCGCTTCCCGGAGGAGGTTTTGAAGGCCGCGCAAAATCTGGAGCCGCATCGCCTGGCTTTTTACGCGACCTCCCTCGCCGAGGCGTTCCACGCGTTTTACAACACTTTGAAAGTGCTTGGCGAGGCGCCAGAAACAATGAAATCCCGCATGCTGCTCTGCGAGGCCGCGCGAATAACCATAGCCAACGCGCTGCGGCTGATCGGGGTGTCGGCGCCGGAGAAGATGTGACGTGCCCAAGCTGCGATGGGTCATCGTCCACGCGGCGGTAACCTTCATAATGGCTGTGACCCTGGTCACGATGCAAAGGGAGCTGGGCAGGATAGAGCGCCTGTCGGACGCTCTGGAGGCAAAGGTGGGCGAGCTGGTCGAGCTGACCCGAAAAAGCCAGGACCTCGAAGAGAAAATCGTCATTTACGAGACGCCCGACGGCATGGTGGGGCTCGCTCGGAAGGAATTCAACATGGTAAGGTCGGGTGAGAAGGTGTTCAAGATAGAATTAATTTCGGAAGATATATTGCGCAAAGAATGACTGAAGTATATAATCAAAGTTCGTTGTCCCTGCCTCTTAAGCTAAGAGGCCACGAGCCTGAGGGCTCGCAGTCCAAAGGGAGGAGGTGAAATACGTGCGGCTTTACGAATTGACAGTCATTCTCACCGCCGAAATGGAGGATCACAAAGCGTCGGCCGAGGAGATCGCCGAGGTCGTGCGCGGATTGGGAGGTGAGGTCGATAAAATTGACCTCAGCCGAGGCAGAAAAACCTTGGCCTACCCGATCAAGAAACAGCTTGAAGGTTTCTACGCGCTCATCACATTCAAATTGGCGCCGGAGGCCATCCGCGAGCTCGACCGGATACTCAGCCTGCGCGCATCGGTCCTGCGCCATTTGGCAGTAGCTACGGATGAAGAGTAGGTAATAGCGATGTCAAAGGGTTTCAACAGAGTGATCTTGATGGGCAACCTAGCGCGCGACCCGGACATCAGGCACACGCCCAACAAGCAGAAGGTGGCGCGCATAACGGTGGCGGTCGGCCGCCAATGGAAGAACAAGGCTACGGGCGAGCTTCAGAGCCACACCGATTTCATACCGGTAGTGGCATGGATGTTTTTGGCCGACATATGCGACAGGTACCTGCGCAAGGGCCGGCCGGTCCTCGTGGAGGGCCGCTTGCAGGTCCGCGAGTACGAGGACGCGAAAACGAACTCGCGCAAATGGGCGACCGAAGTGGTTGCCGACAACATAGTCCTGCTGTCGTCCGGGCGCAGGGACGAAGAATCATACGGGGAGATACCCGCCCCAAGGCCACCCCAGCCCGCCCCGCCCCAGAAGCCGCAAACGGCGCCGTACCAGGGCGGGGACGTTGGAAGCTTGAGGGATGACATAGAATTCGAGGAAGACTTCCCGCTCGATTTTTCGGAGCTGGGCGATTCGTCGGACTCGGACGGCGAAGTGGACGTCCCGTTTTAGATAATGTTTTGGATAAGATAGGGGAGTTGAATCGCATATGGATAATCAATTCAGGAAGCGCCGCAAGCGCCGCCCAAAAGTTTGCCACTACTGCGTGGATAAAGTCACGCACATAGACTACAAGGAATCTGAGAAGCTTCGCAGGTACATAACGGACAGGGGCAAGATAGTCCCCAGGAGGGTGACGGGGACCTGCGCCAAGCATCAGCGGCAACTGACGAGGGCTATCAAGAGGGCGCGGTTCCTGGCCCTTCTTCCTTTCACATCCGACTAGGCAAGGGGGGGAGGGCTTGAACGCTCTCCCTTTTTTCGGCGCCTCCGGCGCGCAGCCGGGATAATTGCCAGGGAGAGGGAAATGCACAAGGCGCGGTTCAAAGACTGGTTGATATGCTCGGCAGCCTCGTTCCTGCTTTTTATGGCTGGGCTGTCGTTTCCGTTCCTGGCCTTGCCGGCCACTATGATATTCTCCTTGCCCTTCGCGTTCCTCGCGCTCGATCGCGGCACTGCCGCCGCGCTGTCTTGCGCCGCTTTCGTGATGCTGGCAATGGGGTTCGCAGTGCCGATATCCTATGTCCTCATGTATTCCGCGATGTTCGCCCTTCCGGGAGTCTTCATGGGGGCTTTGGCGCGCAGGGCCTGGAATGTGGGGAATCTGCTGGTGGCGTCGGTGGGGGCGGAGTTCGCCGGCAAAATAGCGGCGGTGCTGATGTACTTTCGCGTGTCGGGCGTGAACCTGCTCTCGCCGGATACTGCCGAGATCGAAAAATTCATGATGTCGCTCGGCGGGACGGCGACCGAGCTTCAAATCCGCGCGATCTCGAGCCAGGTCGTGATGCTGATACCTTACAGCATCATGCTGTTTTCCGCCCTTGAGGCGCTGTTTTGCCTGACCCTCGCGTCTTGCATCCATAAAAAAAGAACGGGCGAAACGGCATTTCCCCTTCCCCCTTTTTCCGAGTGGGCATTTCCCAAGAGCACTCTCTTGGCGCTCGCCTCGGGCCTTGTCTGCAGCCATTTCTCGTCAGGCAGGGCGAATATGTATGCCGTCGCCCAGATCGGGGTCAACCTCGTTGAGATGTCGCGGACCCTTTTTTTGGTGCAGGGCCTCAGCTGCATGTATTATTTTATGGAAATGCGCGGTTTCCCGAAATTCATGAGGGTGATGGCGGTGATTTTTGCGCCGGTTGTGTCGATCTTCGGGTACGCGCTTGCGATAGCAGGCGTCGTTGACATGGGGTTCAATTTGAGAAAAAAGTCAGGGAGGGCTTGATGTGAAAGTCATATTGGTTCAGGATGTGCCGAAAGTCGGCTCAAAAGGGGAAATGGCGGACGTTGCCGACGGATACGCCAGGAATTTCCTCATCAGAAAAGGCCTGGCGATCGAGGCAACGGAGAGCAAGACGAGAGAGTGGGAGGAGTCTTTGCGGAACAAAAAGAACCGCGAGGCTAAACTCGAGCGCGCGGCCGTCGAGACCAAGAAAAAAATCGGCGGCAAAAAAGTGACTGTGGAGATGAGCGCGGGAGAGGAAGGGCGGCTCTTCGGAAGCGTCACCACTGGCCAGATAGC
>JAISQC010000087.1 GCA_031274465.1 Synergistaceae bacterium
GTCATCCATGACTGCGACGCTTCCCCTATGGCGTATGTCGGCAAGCTTCCGTCCGGGGGGGATCTCATCGTCAACAAACTCGCGCTGGAGGCGGACCTTTTGGTGGCCGAGGGCTTTATTGAACCTCACTTCTTCGCCGGCTACTCCGGGGGCAGGAAAAGCGTTCTTCCGGGCGTCGTGAGCAGGAAGACGGTTCTCTACAACCATAACGCGGAGTTCATAAACAGTCCCCTCGCCCGGACCGGCATAGTAGAGGGCAACCCTATTCACGTCGATATGCTCTATGCGGCCCGGGCCGCCCGCCTGGCCTTCATCTGCAACGTGGTCATCAATTCCCGAAAAGAGGTGGTCTACGCCGTGGCCGGCGATGTGGACCTGGCTCACCGTGCCGGCCGGGATTTTCTCGCCGGCAGGTGCCGGACCAAAGCCATCCCCGCGGATATCGTCGTCAGCACCAACGGCGGTTATCCGCTGGATCAGAATATTTATCAGGCGGTCAAGGGCATGACCGCGGCGGAGGCGACGGTCAGGAAGGGCGGGGTCATCGTCATGCTCGCCCATTCGAACGACGGGCACGGGGGCGAGGCGTTTTACGAAACCTTCGTGAGGGAAAAAGACCTCGAGCGGATGACGGAGACCTTTTTGAAGACGCCGAAAAACGACACGCTGCCCGACCAATGGGAGTCTCAAATTTTGGCCAGGATTTTGCGGCATGCCCATGTCGTTTACGTCTCGAGCGCGCCGGACGACATGGTCAGGGAATTTCAAATGACCCCTGCCCATTCCCTGGGAGAGGCGCTGGGGAAGGCGGAGGAAATTCTGGGCAATCCCCAGGCAACGGTCACCGCCATCCCAGACGGCGTCGCGGTGATCGTGACGCCCGAAATTTAGAAGAGCTGATTAATGCCAATTCGATTTCAAATTGTATGAATCCCCCAAACGGCGTTTTGCCGCTCTGGGACGCGAGGTCTGACCGAAAATTCAACGCGAAGGTGTGATTATATTAATGTCAGTAACGATGTTGGCGGTTATCGCTTTAATCCCTATCCTGGTTGCCCTGGTACTGATGGTGTGGGCGCGCATGGGCGCCGTGAAAGCCATGCCTATCGCCTGGGCCTCATGCGCGCTTGCGGGAGTGCTGGTATGGAAACTTCCGGCGTCCTATATCGCCGCTCTCAGCCTGCAGGGCGTAAGCAGTGCGTTGAGCGTGTTGATAGTTGTTTTCGGCGCTCTGCTCATCCTTCATACCCTGCAATATTCCGGCGGTATGGAAACCATCCAGTACGGCATGCAGGGCATCAGCAGAGATATGCGAGTGCAGGCTATCATTATCGGATACATGTTCAGCGCCTTTATCGAGGGCGCCGCAGGTTGGGGAACACCGGCAGCTCTGGCCGCGCCCCTGCTGATGTCTCTGGGTTTCCCCCCTATGGCGGCGGCGATTCTTTGCCTGGTCTTAAACTCCTTTCCAGTCCCCTACGGCGCCGCTGGAACCCCCATTTTGACGGGCTTCGGCACGTCTATCCGCGGTGTGATAGAGGCGGCTGTGGCGGAGGGGAGCTTTCAGTCGGCGGAACAAGTCCTGAAGACCATAGGGGAGACAGTCACTCTGATGCAAGTTCCGATGGCCTTCATCCTTCCTATTTTCATGCTGGGCTTCATCACCCGTTTCTTCGGACCTAACCGTTCCTGGCGCGACGGCTTTGCCGCGTGGAAGTTCTGCCTTTTCGCCGCGATTTCCTTTTCCGTTCCCTTCATGCTTCTGGCATGGACTTTAGGGCCTGAACCCCCCTCGCTGGTGGGCGGATTGGTTGGGCTGGGCATAGTCATGTACGGCGCCAAGCACGGGTTTTGCGTGCCAAAGGACGTATGGACCTTCGGGGATGTTTCCAAGTGGGAAAATGATTGGACCGGTCAGATAGCGTACTCCGAAAAAGGAGTCCTCAAGCCTCACATGAGCCAGTTAATGGCCTGGACGCCTTATATCCTGATCGGCGCCATCCTGGTGTTGACCCGTCTCGACGCCTTACCCTTCAAGACCTGGATGAACAGATACGGAGTATTGGCCTTCAGCAACATTCTGGGCTATGAAATGGTCAGCGACAACAGCATCAAACTGCTCTATCTGCCCGGAACCATTCCCTTTATGCTTATCGCGGTTCTGACGGTCGTGATGCACAAGGTTCCTGGAGATAAAGCGGCAAGGGCATGGAAAGACACTTTTGTAAAGATGAAGGCCGCAGCCATATCCCTCATCGCCTCCGTGGCTCTGGTGAAGATCTTCCAGGGTTCGGGATTCAACCCCGCTCTGGCGGAAGATGTGGCGGCGGGGACCGCGGAGTATCTGCCCTCCATGCCCCTGGCAATGGCGACCGCAATGACTGATCTTTTCGGCGGCATATGGCCTATGTGCGCTTCTTATGTGGGCGGTCTCGGGGCCTTCATCACCGGTTCCAACACCGTGTCGAACATGCTCTTCGGCATGTTCCAGTGGGGCGTCGCGGCTCAGCTTGGGCTCTCCCGGATAGTGATCGTGTCGGCCCAAGCCGCGGGCGGAGCCATGGGCAACATGATCTGCGTACACAATGTCGTAGCGGTGTGCGCGGTCGTAGGTCTTTCGAACCGGGAAGGGGATATCATCAAAAAGACCTTTTGGCCCTTCCTGCTTTACGGCGCGGTAGTGGGCGCGATGACTTACTTCTTGATCGGCGTCGGATTTTCCGCGTTCTGACCGGTCTTGATTTCGGTCTGCCAGGTGCAGGTTCTGCAACTGATCATCATGGTAATTGAGGGTAAACGCTGTCCCTTGCAATGAAACGGCTTCGCTGTTATGCTTTGCATGTAGCATACAAAAAACAAATAAATCGTGGGGAATCGATTCACATGGAACGACAGATTTTTTCGCCGGCAAATACACCCAACCTAAGGGAAATAGTCTACGAGAGAATTAAGGAGGCGATCGTCTCCGGCCTCATTCCCGCCGGTTCCAGGTTATCGGAAATGGAGCTTTCAAAGCAGTTCGACGTATCGCGAACTCCCGTCCGGGAGGCGATTCGCCAGCTCGCGGAAACCGGGCTCGTCCTGCTCACGGCCCGCAAGGGAGCTTATGTTTTGCTGCCCACTCCGAAGGACGTATGGGATCTCTACGAGATTCGCACGGCCCTTGAGCTGATCGCTATAGACCACATCTGTGCCGACCCACCGAGAAAGGCGCTCTCGCGCATGAGAAAATCGTTCGAGGCTGTCTCTAACGATTGGGACGCCAAGAAATTCATGACCATGGACGAGGAATTTCACTCCGACATGTCGAAAAACGCGAGGAACGACTTCCTCAACCTCATGCTGGAGAAGGTGGGGGCGATAATCCAGATATGCAGACACTACGCGATAGGAGTGATACCGAAGGTCAGTTCGTCAATGGAACACATAGCGATAATCGACGCCGTTCTTGACGGAGACTCAAAGACCGCGAGGGAGAAGATGAAGACGCATCTCGCCAATACGAGAGACGGTCTTCTGGAATATATATCCAGTCATCCCGAAGTTTCGCGAAACCCCGAGGACAAGTGATCTACTTGTACACCTTCACCTCTCCTCCGCGGACCCACCCCTTTCCTGTCCTGCCGTCGACGTAGTACCAAGTCGTCCCGTTGCCGTCACGGGTCTCCTTTGTCACATAGACTACGGCGTTGTAGGGCATCCTGACCAAAATTGGGGAGTTGGGCGAGGGGTCCTTTCTGCACGCCGCGTTAGAGGCGCTTATGACTCCGCCATACCGTATATTGTACACTTTGACATAGTTCTCGCCGGATGGTTTCGGAGGCGTCGGCGCGGTGGGCTGGGGCGTTTGAGGCGTTTGCGTATTGGCGCGCGCGGAGTCCGAATTGGGCGCCAAAACAGGCGCCTGCGCGGCTGAAATCGACGAGACCTGCGATTTAAGAGGTGAAAGGCTCAAATGTCCCGTTTTGAAGTAGTTCAGGCCCATCGAGGCGCTGTAACCGACGCTCGCCAGAAACAGCATCGCGCTCAGGAACCTCCCCAGGGACGGAAGGGATCTCGACTTTTTCTTTTTCATCGCCACAAAGCAGTATTCGAGGGTCTCTCTCGTGCTGGAGGCTCGCAGCCCCGGGTTGACCTTCTCCGGAGACGGCGGAGGCGGAGAGACGATATTCAGCTCATCGTCGTACCTTCTGCGTGAAAGAGGGTTCCTGAGACATTCGTAAGCTTCGTTGATATCCCTGAGTATGGAGGACTGCGCCCCGGTGGAGTTTATCACGCCGAGACTGTAGCGGTACGCTCTTTCTATGTCTTCCTGCGCCGCTGTCCTTACGATACCGAGAATGAAGTAGTAGTCCTTGAAGTTCGTCATCCGTAAGCTCACTCCTCAAGCTTTATGACATCGTAAAATCGCAAAGAGCGTCACTCCCAAGGCCGCGTAAATGTCTATTCGTCCTCTGAGAAGCGTTTCCAAAGGCGTTTTAACCTGTCGCTCATTTTCGTCTCGGCGCCGATCTTGCCGGGGTGATAAAATCTTGCCGGCTTTGGCAGATACTTCTGCGGGACCCAGTGCCTCGGATCATCGTGCGGATAAATATACCCTTCGCCGTCATTTCGCAGATGATATGGCACCTCCATAATATCCCCGGCGGCGACGGCTTTTTCTGCCGCGCTTATCGCCAGATAGGCGGAGTTGCTTTTAAGCGCCGCTGCGAGGTATACGACGGTCTCCCCCAGAATCAGATTAGCCTCCGGCAGGCCGACCCGGTCACAGGCGGAAGCGCAGCTTTCGGCCAAAATTAGTGCGAGGGGGTCCGCCAGCCCCACATCCTCCGCGGCCAGTATGCACAGCCTTCGGCATATGAAGCGCACGTCGTCCCCGGAGGCGAGCATCCGGGCCAGCCAATAGAGCGCCGCGTCCGGGTCGGAACCTCTGATGCTCTTGATCAGGGCGGATATGACGGAATAATGATCGGCGCTCGCTCTGTCGTATCGCAGGCTTCCCCTTCCGGTGGCCTCGTCGACCGCTTTCCTGGTGAGGACGCTCCCTCCCCCTATGGCAACGCCCGTGACAGCGGCTTCGAGGCGTGTCAGCGCCTGTCGCGCGTCTCCGCCCGTGAGCGAGGCTATGTGGAGCAGAACGTCGTCGTCCGCGGAAACGCCGAATTTGCCGAGCCCGCGCTCCCCGTCGGAAAGCGCGCGTCCGAGCAGCCTGACTACGTCGTCCGTCCCGAGCGGTTCTAGGGTGTACACGATCGTCCTGGAGAGAAGGGTCTTGTTTATCTCGAACCATGGGTTCTCCGACGTCGTCCCTATCAGTATGATGTCTCCGCGCTCGACGGCGGGCAAAAGGACGTTCTGCTGGCCGCTGTTCAGGTGGTATATTTCGTCCACGAATGCGATGGCGTTTCTGCCGCCCGAGGCGTTCTTGAATTTCACCGCGTCGTCCAGAAGATCGCGAAGCTGGGATACCTTCGCGCTGACTGCGTTTATCTCCATCAGTTTTCGTTTCGTGGCGCTCGCCATAATGCGCACGAGGGTGGTCTTGCCGACGCCGGGATTGCCGTAGAGTATGCAGCTCGGCGGTCTGCCCGCGTCTATCATCGCGCGAAGCGGTTTGCCGCGTCCGATTATATGTTCCTGGCCGGCGTATTCGTCGAGAGTCCGGGGGCGCATTCTCTCGGCGAGAGGCGCTTCGAAGGTTTTTTCGCCGGATTCCGGCTCGGCCTTCCCGCCGAAATCGCCAAATAGCTCGAAAGCGTCACCCATCGCGCTTAACCCGCGAGAGCAAAAAGCCCTCTATCTCGTCCGGGTCGCGCGGAAGCTCGGTACAGCTTTCCCTGCCGCTGAAGGGCTCGACCGAGGCCAGGGGAAACCTGACTCGAAGGAACGACCTGATCGCGTCCGCGAGAGAAGCGCCCATGCAGCCTGGCTCAAATGAGGTGTTTGCCCTCCATGAGCGCGGCGAGAACGGTACGTCCGGGACGGCAAACGCGCCTATTCCGAGCGAGGCGGCCTTTGCCGTCCAGATATCAGTTCCCGCCGAATCGTCGGCGGGAACGAGCGCCGTGATGGACGCGGCTTTTCGAAGAAAGCCGGCGCCGTGTGTATCAGCCAGCTCCCGATACTCCCACGCGACAGTTTCGCCGGGCGAATCGAGTTCGCTTCGTAGCGACGTCATTGAGCCGCACGAGAACTCCAGCCACTGGTCCCAATCCGGTTCGATCCTCTCCCTGACCAGCGCTCCCCTCATGCCGGCTCTGCGCGCTCCCATCATGTCGTAAATGTAGTCGCCTATTAAAAGGGTCTGTACGGGGTCCGCGCCGAGCGCGCGGCACGTCTCGACGAGCGCTCTCGGGTCGGGCTTGACGCAGTCCCCGTCGTCCCTCGACCGCACGATGGGCGGCAGCTTGAACGAGGTTTTTTCGGCGGCGAGGAGAATGGATTTTCGGCAGTTTCTCGATACCACCGCCCAGGGGATTTTATTTCTCTCAGTCCAGGCGATGACGTCCGAAGCGCCGGGGACGAGCGTCGCCTCCGAAGCGCCCCGGATCTCCGTCTCCTCCAGATCCCGCATCAGCGATTTTCTTTCGGAGGGCGCAAGGTGGACGGAGTCCTCCAGGAGCATTGCCCTTTTCTTGCCGTAATATTTTTCGTGCAGAGCCGAGAAGTCCAGGTGGGTTTCCGCGATTATACCGTCCCAGTCGAAGAGTATCGCCTCGGCCTGCGAGGGTGACCAGAAGGGCGGCTTAAACGGCATGTTCGTGTCCCCGGTGAGGATTCAGATGGAAATGACCTTTAAAAAGCAACCCGCGACGCCGTGAACGGAGTGTCTTGACCCGCTCCTTAACGGAATGGGAGTTCTCGCGCCTTGGCTTGGGCAGCAATGGCCGCCGCCGCCGGTACGAAGCAA
>JAISQC010000111.1 GCA_031274465.1 Synergistaceae bacterium
CCTGCGCGGCGCCGGAATAAAAATCCGGCGCGTCAAAAGGGGCGGAGGAGTCAGCTACCACGGCCCGGGGCAGATGGTGGCCTCCTTGGTATGCCGATTTCTGCGTTACGCGGACAACGCGCATATTTTTCTGAGGCGGCTGGAGGAGGTTGTGCTGCGCCTGCTCGCGGGTTATGGCGTCGCGGGGCGGAGAATCGACGGAAAGAGCGGGGTCTTCGTCGGCGGGGACAAAATCGCCGCTATTGGGCTTGCGGTCTCGCACAGCGTGACCATGCACGGCATGTCGATCAACATAGCCCCTGAAATGAGGCATTACGAGGCTATAATTGCCTGCGGCCTTGCGGAAAACGGGATCACGTCGCTTGAGAGGCTGGGCGTGCGCGTCGATTATAATAGCGTGAGGGACGCGTGGCTCGCCTCGTTTGAGGAAGTATTCGGCGTACGCCCATACGCGGCGGCGCGAGGCATTATAAATAAAGGCAGTGCAAATAACTAAATAAGGGGTTGGTTGAATTGGCCGCAGTCGATGTCACGGTGCCGGATTTTGCTGAAGGGGCGAAGAGCATCAAGCTCCGCCAGTGGTTTGTGAAGGTCGGTGACTCCGTGAAAAAAGACGAAGTCCTTGCCGAGGCCGCGACGGACAAAATCAGCGTGGACATAGAGTCTCCCGTGAGCGGGACGGTCGTATCGCTCTTGGCTGAAGAGGGGGACAGGGTAGAAGTTGGGCAGAAGATAGCGGAGCTGGAGGGCTGACCGCCATGCAGAAAAAACACGGCGGCAAGGTGGTAGTCATAACCGGCTCGTCGCGGGGGATCGGCCTGACGTTGGCGCGCAAGTTCAGCGAGGATGGCGCCGAAGTCGTGATAATGGGGCGCAACCTCGATGCTGCGGAGGCTGCTGTGCGCACTCTGGCAACTCCGGGTTCGTATGCCATACGCTGCGATGTCTCCGTCGAAGCCGACACGCTCGGGATGGCGGAGTCGGTCATGAAAAAATTCGGGCGCGTGGACGCGCTGATAAACAACGCCGGCGTCTTTCCCGTCAAGCTGTTCGAGGACATGACCCTCGACGACTGGAACGGGGTGATGGGCATCGACCTTACAGGCACGTTTCTCGCCACGAAAGCACTGTATCCCATCATGGCGAAGCAGAAGAAGGGCAAGATCGTCAATGTGGCCTCGGTCGCCGGGCGCATAGGCGGATACGGCTTCACGCACTATTCGGCCGCGAAGGGCGGGGTGATCGCCTTCACCAAGGCGCTCGCCCGGGAATGCGCTTCGCTGAACATTCAGGTAAACGCCGTCGCGCCCGGCATCGTCGAGACCGACACGGCTCTTGAGAACTTTCCCGCCTTCTCGCTGAAAGAACAGAAAAAACAGACCCCCGCCGGGCGGCTTGCCTCGGTGGACGACTTGTATGGGGCAGTTTCTTTCCTCTGCTCAGAGGACAGCGATTTTATAGTCGGCCAGGTCATCCCGATAGATGGCGGCTACACCATGATCTAGGATATATCGATCAGACGTCGCCCAAGATTTTATGAACATACAGGACGCGATACGCAATTTGCGCGATTCGCCCCATACCGTCACTTTTATGGAGATGGGCGGAAAGATTCGCGTCGCTCCTTATAGCCATCTGTTTCACGACGCGATGGTTTTGCTCGGCGCTCTGCAGCGCTATGGGGTGCGGGCTGGGGACAGGGTGTCGCTCGAAGTCGGCTCGCTGCAAAACATCGTGACCGCATTGTGGGCGTGCTGGCTGGGTTGCATCGTCCCGGTCATCATGCCCGTAGAGTTCGGGCGTTATGGAATATGCGCGGAAAAGTTTTCGCTCTGCGACGGAGATGGCGGCATCGCGCTCGGCGGTTTGCCGTTGTCTTTTGGCGCCGCCGGCGAGGTGCGCCGCGCGCGCGATGGCGAAGTCGCGATGCTGCAGTATACGTCGGGTTCCGCAGGCGCTCCCAGAAAGGTGGCGCTCACCGGCGCAAACCTTTGGGAGGGCGCGCTCGCAAGCAGCGTAGTGGTCCGGCCCGGCAAACGCGAGCGCTATCTGAGCTGGCTGCCGATGCGCCATATATTCGGCCTCGTGGGCTATCACCTCGTCCCCCTGTTCAACGATTTCGACCAGTTTCTGATCGATACCGGGGAATTTCTCAAAAAACCGTCCCTTTGGCTGGAGCAATGCTGCGAATGGGGGTGCACCGTCACGGGCGCCACCCAGTTCGGGCTGGAGCGCGTATCGGCCGTGGTCCAATCGGATGCCCGTCTGGACTTGGGCTCGGTCAACGTATGCTTCTGCGGCGGCGATAATTTGAAGGTGAGCGCGCTTCTCGGCTTCGAGGAAAAGGTGTCCGCGTTCGGATGGAGAAAGGGTGTCCTCTGCCCGGCTTACGGCATGACCGAGGCGACCATGGGGATAGCGTACAAGCCTCCCGGAGAGGCCATTCGGGTGGACAGGATCGATCCGCAAAGCGTCACGATGGGCAAAGAGGTCGAGTTCATCGGCGATAGCCCGAAAAAATCCCTCCTCCCGCCGATAGAGAGGGTGAGCCTCGGCATCCTCGACGACTGCAACCGGGCTTCGGTGCGCGACGAGGACGGGCGCGAGCTTCCCGGCGGGCATCTTGGGGTGATTCACCTCAAGGGGGGCAATATATGCGCCGGATACGAGCCGCCGAGCGACCCCCCAAACCCTGACGCGGAAGGCTGGCTCGACACCGGCGACGTCGGTTATTTCAAAAACGGGCGCGTGACTCTGCTTGCGAGGCGCAAGGAGGTAATTTGCCGAAACGGGTTGAACTACCCGCTGCCGGACATGGAGGAATGCGCGCGAGGTTCCCTGCGCGCCGGGTTGGCGCTCGTCGAGACGAGCTGCGGGCTCGTGATGTTCGTGGAACGGTGCGGCGAGGAAGAGGTGAGGGAAGCGTCCGCGTCCTTGGCGCGCGGATGGAACGTGCCGGTGCGCGCCGTCGTTTTGATCGATGAGATCCCCAAGACGCCTAAAGGCACGGCTGACAGGCTGGAGCTGGCAATCGGCTGGGAGAAGGGGCTTTACGCCCCGCTTCGGGCGGCGTCTTGCGAGGATGCCGCGCTTGCCGGCGATGAGACTAAAATGGCGCGGATTTGGGCCGGGATACTCGGCGTGCCGCCCGAAGCGCTGGCCCCCTCGAGCAATTTCGCCGAACTCGGCGGAGACTCGCTCTCCCTCTTCGACCTCGCCGCCGCCATCGAGCGGGAGTGGGGCGTTTACGTCGAGACTGCCGACTTGAAATGCGCCCCAACGCTCAGAGAGGCGACCGCTCTTTTATTGGGAAACCGCTTAATGTCCTTTTCGGAAAAATTGAATAATCCGTAAAATTGATATTGCCAACCTGCCCTCATTAGGTATCATGGGCAACATTATAAGAGGATGACTTATCGAAGCCTTTATAAAAGCTACCGAGGCGCAAATACCGTTATTGGGAGGTGACGCCCACAATACGATTGTCCCTTGTTTCTGTTACGGCGCATAACGGCAGGCAACGCGCAACGAACCATATTTCTGTGGAGGTGGATTCCAAATTGAAGAAAATCGTCGTTTTTTTGGCCGCAGCAGCGGTCATCGTCTCAGCGGGCATCGCTTTTGCCGCCGAGCCTCCGATAAAGGTCGGCTATCTCGCGGCTCTCACCGGCGATTACGCCGCTTACGGGCAGACGGAGGTCAACATGGCCAAGCTCGTCGTCGGTGACATCAACGCGAAGGGCGGCGTCTTGGGCCGCCAGATCGAGCTTGTGGTATACGACACCAAGACGCGCAACGAGGACGCCGTAAACGCGGTCCGCCGCATGATAGAAAACGACAAGGTCGTTGCCATAATCGGGGCGAACTCGAGCGGGATCAATATATCGACCGCTCCGCTGGTCGCTAGGGGAATGGTGCCGCAGATATCGACGGTCGGCACGAACCCGCTGGTCACCGTCGATGAAAAAGGCGCAGTCCGCCCGTATTCGTTCCGCATCTGCTTCACCGATCCATATCAGGGCGCGCTGGGGGCGGACCTGGCGTGGACGACTCTCAAAAGGGACAAGGCCGCCGTGCTTTACAACGTCGGCTCCGACTACGCCCACGGGCTCCGTCAGTTCTTCGTAGAAAATTACGAGAAGCTCGGCGGCAAGATAGTGGCGGACGAAGGCTACCGCGAGACGGACGTCGATTTCCGAGCCCAGCTCACGACGATCAAGAACAGCGGCGCGAACGTGCTCTTCATCCCCGGCATGGGCAAGGACATGGCGCTCATCATCAAGCAGGCGAGGGAACTCGGCCTGAATGACATGGACATCGTAGGCGGCGACGGCTACGGCGAGTTCATGAACGAGATAGCCGGCGACTCCATGAAGGGGACGTACTATATCAACCACACATCCCTAGAGGATCCGGTCATGGCCCCCATATTCGCGCGCTACAAGGAAGTCTACAAGGACGACTGCAAGGAGTTCGTGAACGGCACCATGGCGTACGACGCGACGTACTGGCTCGTCGATGCGATCACCCGCGCCGGCAAGGCCGAGGGGCCGGCGATCGCCAAGGCTCTCGAAGAGACGAAAGGTTTGAAGCTCAACCACGCCGTGCTCACCATCGACCCGGCGACCCACAACCCGGTCAACAAAGCGGGCATCATCCTCAAAGTCGGCGATGACCTGAAAGCGAAGTTCTTCCAGAAGGTCGAGCCCAAATAAGCAAAAAAAAACTGACCCGCAGGGCGTTTTCCCTAGCCCTTGCGGGTCTTTCGAAGGCTGAGGTGTCGTTGTCTTTGAACACGTCTGATGCTTTTCAATTTGGCACGCTCATACAGCAGGTCATAAACGGCCTGTCGCTGGGTTCGGTCTATGCGCTCATCGCGGTTGGATACTCCCTCGTATATTCTATTCTCCTGTTTTCCAATTTCGCTCACGGAGGTTTTTTGGTCATCGGCGGTTATGTCTGCTATTATCTGCTCAACAGCCTCGGGTTGAACATCTGGCTCGCGTCGGTTGGGGCGCTTGTCGGCGCCGGGCTGTCGGCGGTGTTCGTCGAACGGGTGGCGTACAAGCCCATCCGAGAGCGCACGCCGGTCACGCTTTATATGCTGATAGCTTCGATGGGAATGAGCATCGTCATCGAGAACATCTTCGTGGTTACCATAGGCGGCCGTTTCAGGGCTCTCCCGCCTGTGATACCGACGCGCTCTGTCGATATATTGGGCATGGCGACCACGAGCGCGTTCGATCTGCTGTCGCTCGCGACGTCCATCGCGTTTCTGATAGGGCTTCAGATTTTCCTCTCGAAGACGAAATGGGGGCTCGCGATTCGCGCCGCGTCTTATAACCTCAGGACAGCGGGGCTTATGGGCGTCAACGTCAACCGGCTCATATCGATAGTGTTTTTCGTCGCTGGGCTGCTCGCCGCGATAGGCGGCATATTCCTCTCCGTGCGCTATACCCTCTACCCGCAGCTCGGCGCGATCACCACGAAGGCTTTCGTGGCGGCCGTGATAGGGGGGCTCGGCTCGCTTCCCGGCGCGGTCGTGGGGAGCATCATCTTGGGGCTTGCGGAGATGCTGGCAGCGGGCTTTCTTTCCAGCCAGTTCCGCGACCTCATCGTCTTCGGCCTCCTGATCGCCACGCTCATCGTCCGCCCGACGGGGCTTTTCGGCAAGTCCGTCGGCGAGAAGGTCTAGGCTGTCCATGGGCGGCTACGCGAGCGGCATCATTGCTCTTCTGGCGGTCAACTGCATCGCGGCGATGGGTGTTTCGCTTTTCACAGGCTTCACCGGGATATTCACGCTGGGTCATGCGGGTTATATGGCGATAGGCGCGTACGCGTCGGCAATCCTCACAGTACAGCACGGCGTTCACTGGCTTCCGGCCATCATTGCCGGGGGAGGCGCCGCGATGTTCGTGGCCTGGCTGATCGGAATGCCGACTCTGAGGCTGGTCGGCGACTACTACACCATCGCGTCGCTCGGGCTTGGCGAAGCCATAAGGCTCGTCATCGAAAACTGGAACAGCGTGACGCGCGGGGCGCGAGGATACCCCGGGATCGACAATTACACCACCATGCCGGTCGCGCTCGGTTTTTTGGCGGTCATGGCGGCGGGCATGTTTTTCCTCGTGAACAGCAACTTCGGCCGGGCGTTCAAGGCATGCCGCGACGATTACGTAGCCGCGTCGCTGCTCGGCTTCAACACGTCGAGGTACAGGGTTCTCTCGCTTGCCGTATCCGGATTTTATTGCGGGGTATCCGGCGCGTTGCTTGCGGGATATATGTCATTCATACAGCCGGTCATGTTCGACATGGCGAAATCCACGGAACTGGTCTCCATCGTGGTGTTCGGGGGACTGGGCTCGATGAGCGGCTGCCTCCTGGGGACTGCGATACTGACTCTGATAACGGAATTGTTCCGCCCGATATCGCTGTACCGCATGCTCATCTACGGCTTGGTCCTCGTGGTCGTGATGGTGGCCCGCCCCGAAGGCATAATGGGCACGAACGAGCTGACGCCGCGTTTTATAAGGCGGGTGATCGGGCGTTTCGCCGATGCCCGGAGATCGGCTGGTGACAAGGCACGATGAGCGCGTTGCTGGAACTCAAAAACGTTTCGAAGTCGTTCGGCGGAATACAGGCAGTGAGGGATATGAGCTTCGCCATAGAAGACGGCGAGCTGGCCGGGCTGATAGGCCCGAACGGCGCCGGCAAGACGACGATATTCAACCTCGTGACCGGCGTATACGACGTCACCAGCGGCGACGTGGAATACAGGGGGAAAAACATCAACAGGCTCCGCACCTACGAGGTAATTTCGCTGGGAGTTGCCCGCACCTTCCAGAACCTGCGCCTTTTTGCCGCTTCGTCCGTGCTGGAGAACGTCATGACGGCCGCCCAGCAGCATCACCGATACAGCTTTGTCGAGGCGCTCGGGCACTTCGGCCGCTGGAGGTCGATGGAGCGGGCGACGAGGGTTGAGAGCATGGCACTTCTGGATCGCGTCGGCCTTGCCGACAGGGCCGATCAGGCTGCCGGGACGCTGCCCTACGGCCTTCAGCGGAGGCTTGAGATAGCGCGGGCGATTTCGCTTCGCCCGGCACTGCTGCTTCTGGACGAGCCGGCGGCTGGGATGAACGCCGACGAGGTCGAACAGCTCAATGACCTCATCCAGGGGATACACAGGGATTTCAAGCTGACGATATTCCTGATAGAGCACCACATGGACGTGATCATGGCCATCTGCCCTCACATCGTCTGCATGAATTTCGGCGCTAAGATAGCCGAAGGGACGCCGGATGAGATACGCAGCCACCCGGAAGTCCTGAAGGCATACCTCGGGGAGGAGGAATGAAAAATGTCCGAAGGCTCTGCTAATGTCGGCATTTCCACAGACAAACCACTCCTTTCCGTCAGAAACCTCTCAGTCAAGTACGGTGCCATAAGGGCGCTCAAGGGCGTAGACCTCGACGTCTTTGGAGGGGAGATCGTCGCTGTGATCGGCGCGAACGGCGCGGGCAAATCAACCCTCATGAACGCCATAATGGGCGATGTCCCGCGAGCGGGCGGCGAGATATGGCTTGGCGGCGACCGATTGCCGTCCAGGAGCTTTCAGGTCGTGAGCGCCGGCGTCTGCCTCTCGCCAGAAGGGCGCAAGGTATTCGCGCCCCTGACGGTCTTGGAGAATCTCGAGATGGGGGCGTTTCCACTGCGCGACAGGAAAGAGGTCGCGGCGCAAATAGAGAAGGTCTACAACCTCTTCCCCCGCCTGAAGGAACGCAAAAGCCAGTACGCAGGGACGCTTTCCGGCGGGGAGCAGCAGATGCTCGCCATAGGGCGGGCGCTGATGGCCAAACCGAGAGTCCTCCTTCTCGACGAGCCGTCGCTGGGCCTCGCGCCCATAATCATAAACGAGATATTCAACGAGCTGGTGAAAATAAACGACCTCCTCGGCATGACTATCCTGATCGTGGAGCAAAATGCCAGAAAGGCGCTCTTGCTCTCTCACAGGGCATACGTCCTGCAGACCGGCGAGATCACGATGAGCGGCGGCTCAAAAGAGCTATTGCGAAACCCCGAGATCGAAGCGGCGTACTTGGGGAAACGCTAGGAGCAAGTTCCGTCGCGATATTATTTCCCTTCGCCGCAGATGCGGGGAACATATCTGCCCCATTTCGCGCAAACCGGATTCCATTGTTTTTAAGAATCCGGTTTTACGGTTTATTTCCCTAAGTTTTCCCCTGTGCTCCAGTCTGTTATAATTTTCAGTGCGCCGAAGAAGGAGGGCTATTATGCGAACTATAGAATTTGATTCGCTGGTCGATGGAGATATTATTCGGATACCGGAACAATTCAGGGATATTTCGGGTGGTGTCGTTAAGGTAATCGTTATGTCTAGCGACGAGCCTGCCCCGAAACAGAGGTCTTTTGGCCCTGAAGATTTTAACGAGTTGAAAATACCTACCAAAGGTTGGAAATTTGACCGCGAGAAGGCTAATGAACGGAGGTAAGGCGTTTTTAGATACAAATGTAGTCGCATATTTATTTTCCGTAGATGAGCCAGCCAAGCGGCAACATTCGATCAACGCTATCAATACATATGATTGCCAAATCAGCACACAGGTATTGAATGAATTTTGCAATATCTGCATAAGAAAATGGAATTTCCAAACCTGGGATGTGTATCGCGCTATCGATAAAATTTGTGCTTGCAGTAGGCTGTGGGTAGTTGGCATTGAAACAATAAAACACGCAATCCAATTGCATGAGAGATACGCATATGCTTATTACGATTGTCTCATTATTTCCTCGGCTCTCGCCTGTAATTCTCAATATCTTCTCACGGAAGATATGTCAGACGGACAGAAGATTGAAAGCAGATTGACCATATCCAATATATATTCTAAATTATAGAGCGTGGCAAAATTCACCCGAGAGGCGGGGTCAGTCGATGTTTGTGCCGCGTCATTTCGTCAGGCGAGGATTTTTTTCATTCGGCTCATCAGTTTCATGACGATCTGGTTCTCCGGTTGATACAGGTCGAGGCCAACGATCTGGCAGATCGAGCCAAAGCGGTTTTTCAGCGTTTTTCGGTTGACGCCAAGCTTTTCGGCGGCCCTGCTGATGTTGAAATTGCTGTCATCCATGGCGAGAAGAAGGCCGACGAGGTCTGTCCCGTTTCTGGCGTCATGAAGAGCAAGGCGTCCGACGGTATTTTTGTAGAGGCCTGATAGTGTGGGCATCCCCCACGTCTGTGACAATAAATGATGGATCTTGTATGAATCGTAAAAATAAATATGCGACTTTTCGTCCAGCTTCCTGCCCATCTTCAGTGAGAATTCCGCCTCGTCGTACGCGCGGCCTAGCCCATCCAGAGAATGTGCGGTTTCGCTCACCCCGACGTTGCATTGCGCGTTTTTGAAAATTTTTCGAATATGTGAGCGCATCCCGCAGAGCAACTCACGCAGTTGTTTCGGGTCCCGGGCGGCGGCAGAGTCGGAGACGAATATCGGTTTGTTTCTGTGCAGCGCTGTTTTGTTGTGCAAGTAAACGAAAGGTTCTGTGCTGTTTTCGAAAAATTCAACCGCCGCGCCCACATATCGTTTGTGACGTTCGGCGCCGCTTTCGGCGAACTCAGTCATCCACAGCACGCGATCCCTGTAGAAATCCATTCTCAGCAGCGAAGCGTCCTCTCGCGCCTCGTGCTCTCTGTTGTTGTAGGCACCGTCTATTATGTCGCATAGGAAGCTTTCGGGGGATTTTGGGGAATCCGGCATTGGAGCTTTTTGCGACAAAAGGCATACGGCCAACATGGGCAATGCCTCCTGGATCATGGCGATCTGAGCCCTAGCTGGGGATTGCCCGGGTTTGAGCGTGACCGTCAGGAAGGCCATGGTCTCCAGCGTGCTGTTGATTTTGAAGACCAGATATTTCCCGTCGTTGCCTGTCAATGCCGCGTAGGGTTCCTGATGATGGAGCTTGTTGATCTTTTTTTGCAGGAAATTTTTCACGTTGTAAGCATTTAGGGCATTATCCATGTTTATTGGATCGAAACTGTTGTTCCAGACCAGTTCGATCGGGCAATCGATGTGTTTTCTAAGAAGCCTGATGATAGCGTCGAGGGCGAAACCCTCTTCGGACATGCGATGCAGCGCCGATCTGAAATGGTCCACGGCGGGGATGTCCATCTGTTCGTCATCGAGCAGCTTTGTCAGTACATGGCGCAAAATGTCCTCATGTTTGAGGTCTTGAGGGATGACCAGTATCGGAAATTTATTTTCGTTCGCCGTCTTGTAAGCGCCAAGCGGCAATTCGTCCAAAAAGAGTCCGAGTTTGATTCCAAGGCCTGCCACGCCTCTTTGCAGGAATATTTTTATCCAGTTCTCGACGGACGCGTCTCCGTTTGACATGCAATAACCCGTCGTCACGACGAAATCTCCGGGGTTTGCCAAATACGCCGTGTCGTATGTTTCGAGCACTTCTATGCCCTTTACTTCGTTGTCCAGCCCCGCTTCGCCGCACATGAGCCAAATTTTGCCGGAGTCGTGATTCAGCGTTAGAATATCCAAGACCTTCAATGCGGGTTTTCCTCCATGAGCCTGACCGATATCTGGACGGCGAGCCTGCTCTCATCGTCGTTCAAATTCAGCCCCAGCATGCTGACAATCTTTTCCATCCGCTGAGAGATTGTGTTGCGGTGCAGGTACATATTCCCTGCCGCGTTTTTGATGTTGAAGCCGCAATTGGCCATCTCAGTCAGCGTCTTGAGAAATTCCGTGTTTTTCTGAGAGTCGCATTGCCTTAGCCGATCTGCGATATTCGAGTATATCCTCTTGAGAATTGGGTTGTCCCACATCTCGTCCAGCAGGTTCTGCAAAATGAATGATTCGTAGAAATAGACGCTGTCGCCGGGGTGTCTTTGTTTCCCGAGCTTTAGGGAAAATTCCGCGTTTTGATAACCGGCGCGCAGATCTCCAAAGTCAAGACATGACGCGCTTACCCCAAAATAAATGGGGATCGACGGATAGCGTTTTTTTATTTCTTCGGAAAGTTTCCCGATGGCGTTGCGCAAAAATGCCGACCAGTCCGGGCGAGGTTCTATGAGAGAGGCAAACACGAGGTTTCCGGCGTTCGCGCCGCAATAGCTGTCGCGCTTCGAGGGGTTGAGCGCGACATCTGCCAATTCTACAAAATTTTCACGCTCCTGCCTGCCCGGATGAGGAAATTCCGCGATCCACACATAACGGCTCGCGTTATAATCTATGTGCATCCGTTCGGCGTCTAGCATGAGCTGCTGCAAATCCAGCTCGTCTTTTTCGAACATCGCCCTCTCGTATAAGTCTCCGACGGAACCTCCCTTAAACGATGGGCTTCTTATCCCGGACAGCAGATACACGCATATTATCGGCAATGTTTTCCGCACCAATTGCATATCCACTGATGTCAAATCCCTGTCTCCTGAGCCCACGGCCAAAAAAGCGATTGTCTCTGCGGCGCTGTTCACCCTGAAGACCGAAAATCGGCGGCCTTCCGAAATAAATTGCTGCGTCCCATCGGATAAAATCGAGTCGCCGTTCCCTTCCGTCCAGCTCTTCATGGCTTCGGCGCCGGGCGATTCTGGGCCAACTACCCAGTTGAAATTTTTATTCTGGAACAAGCAGACCTGATAACCGAGATAAACCTGCAGCAAACCGGTGATGTCCGTTATCTGATAAGCGGATTTCGTCAACTGGTTCAGGTCGTTTTGAAAAATATTCAATATATACTGCCCATATTGTTTTTTGCTGGAGAGCATGTGCAATACCGAGCTGACGATCGCGGAGTGTTTGATGGATATTGGAACAGACAGTATGGGAAATTGATTTTCGTTTGCCAGCGCTATTATCTCGGGCGACAGTTCCTTTATGAACATACCGAGTTTTATACCGAGGCCGGCTGCGCGTTTTTCGATGAGCATCTCCACAAACGATGAAAACGAGGCATTTGCTTTTTTTGAAAAATAACCTTTGGTGATCACGAAATCTCCGGCCTGCAGCCAGCGGAACGCGTCGGCCACTTCGACCGTCATGATGTTTTTGATTTCGTTCTTCATTCCTGCCTTTCCGCATAGAATCTCAAATTTGCGAAACTCCTGGTTCAGTGTAAACAGATCCATGATTTTCATGCTTATGGCTCCTCTGGGATTGTAATTAAATATTGTGGATGACATTTACCTAACATGCGCGCATGACTATCTTGTTTTACGATAAAATAATTGAGTTTACATTAATGCGATGATATAGTTCGTCTATGACGATATATAACCCAATCTTAGCAATATTCTATAGGAACCCAGCTTGGGTAAGGTTTTCTTGATTTCGGTAGATTATGGTTGCCGTAGGCACCCGCTTGATATTATATAAAATTGAGTCCATAACAAACCTATGAGCCTACAATGCCAGCACAAACACGCAAAACAGGTGCTCGCCAGAGCATAAGTTTATTATACACCAAACATGCCTAGTGTACTGTATCA
>JAISQC010000253.1 GCA_031274465.1 Synergistaceae bacterium
ACGTTTCCGGGCTTAATCTCCAGGCCGGCCGAATATGCCCTGCTCCCGTTCGTGTAAAAAAGAGGTATCAGGGGCACGTCTGGCGTGAAGAGCCTTATTGCCCGCTCGTAAGCCTCTGCCCTCTTTGCGGCGTCGTTCGTCGACATGGCTTCGATCAGTATCGGGTCGACCTCCGGGTTCGAGTAGTGAGAGAAGTTCATGCTGTTGCCGGTTTCTATCAGGTTCATGAGCTCGCTCATGTCCTTCGTGCCGGACCAGTAGCGGGAGACGGCTATCTCGTAGTTGCCTTTCTGCCACACCTCCTGGCTGTAAGCGCTGTTGTCCAGTATCTCGACGCGCGAGTCAAAACCCATCTTGTTGAGGTCGTCCTGGAGGGCGGTTGCCAGTTTGGGCCAGGGATCGGTGTCCATCGTCTTTATCGTCACCGATTTCCCCGCCAGCCCCGCGCCCTTTATCAAACGGGCGGCTTCAGCCTGGTTTGGCGCCGGAAAAACCTTGACGTTCGGGTTTCCGGTGTAGTCCGGGCCGCCTGGGTAATCGACCACCACGCCCTGGCCCTCGGTGCCTACGAGCAGGAGCTTTTCGCGATCCACGCCAAGCGCCACGGCATTGCGGACGGCTTTGTCGGCGAACGTCCCTTGCTCGCAGTTCATGATGACATCCATGAACACATACGAAGGATAACTGGTCACAACCACGCCATCGTTATTCGCAAGAGCCTCCACTGAAATGCTCGGGACATCGTGTATATAAAGGCCGATCTCGCCGGTCTGGAGCGATATAATCGCGGCGTTGGCGTCCGACATCGTCTCGAACCTCGCCCGCTCGATTTTGGCTTTCCCTGCGAAGTAATCTCCGTTCGCCTCGAAGACCGCGAGTTCGCCCGGTATCCATTCCACCAGTTTGTAAGGGCCGGTTCCAATCGTCGCCTCGGCGGTTTTGCCGTATGAATCCCCTGCGGCTTCGTACGCTTCCTTATTCACGAGATATATCCAAGTCAGCTTCTCGAGGAAGCTGATGTCCCTGTTCTCGAGCGTGACGGCAACAGTGGCGTCGTCGATCACGTCGCACTGCTTCACGCCTGCCATCGCCCAATTCGTATACGGAGATTCCTTGCCTTTGTCGATGTTGAATTTCGCGTCTGTTGCCTTGAACTCAGCCCCATTGGTGAATTTGACGCCTTTTCTGAGTTTTATGGTGTAAGTCAGCCCGTCAGGCGAAATCTCCCACGATTCCGCAACGCACGGAACGATGCGGCTTTCCTCGTCCTTGGCCACAAGCGTGTCGTACACCTGCATGTGCCCGTACGCCTCGTCTCCGTAAGCCCCGTACGGGTCGAAGTTGTTTGTCACCTGCACAAGCCCCGCCACCAGCTCTTTCTCCTCCGAGCGCCCTGTCGCAGCAGTGGTCGCCAGCAGCAGCGCAACCGCAACGCATAGGAAAAACCTCTTCATTTCAGAAACCTCCCTTTTATTTTGTCTGATACAGGCGACAGGCCACAAAATGCCCGCCGCGTTGTTCTTCCAGCCTAATATCCCCCCCACAGGCGGCGGAGGAAAAATCGCACCTCGGGGCAAACCGGCATCCGGGCGCAGGGTCTATCGGGTCAGAAACCTCGCCCCGGATTACCTTCCCCCTGTTTTTCCCTATGCGCGGCTCCGGTATTGCGGAGAGGAGCGCCCTGGTGTACGGATGAAGCGGGTTTTGGAAAAGCTCTTCGGTCGCCGCCGTTTCAACGCATTGCCCCAGGTACATCACGGCAATTTCAGTGGATATGTGCTTGACCACCGAAAGATCATGGGTTATGAACATATAGGCCATCCCCATAGCGTCCTGCAGATCCATCAGAAGGTTCAGTATCTGGGCCTGTATCGAAACGTCAAGAGCGGACACCGGCTCGTCGCACACTATGAACTTCGGCTTTAGCGCCAATGCCCTTGCTATGCCGACTCTCTGTCTTCGCCCCCCATCCATCTCGTGAGGGTAGGCGTTTATGTAGTTTTCCGCCAACCCGACCGTCTCCATGAGTCCGATTACCGTCTCCTCCAAGGTTTTCCTGTTCTTGCACGCTTTATATTCGACCAGGGGCTCCGATATGATGTCAAAGACCGCCATCCTTGGGTCCAGGCTCGAGAAAGGGTCCTGAAAAATTATCTGCATCTCGCGCCTCAGCTCGCGCATCCTTCGCGCGTCGAACTTCAAAATGTCCTCTCCCCTGCAAAGAACCTCCCCCGCGCTCGCCTCTATTAACCTGAGCGACAGCCTTCCCAGCGTCGATTTGCCACAGCCCGACTCTCCGACGACTCCCATCGTGCGGCCTTCGTCTATTTTCAGGCTTACGCCGTCCACCGCGTGAAGGTAGCCGCTCCCGACCTTGAAATATTTCTTCAGGTTCACCAGTTCAATCAGCGCCATGTCTTTTGCCCGCAAATCGATGGCATGCGATTGCGTGCCCTTCGGCGTCAGCCCCTGGCGCCGTATGCCCGCAAACCGCCTCGCGATACTTGCACCTCTCGGCGAACTTGCAGCCAATTGGCAGATCGGTCGGATCCGGCATCAACCCGTCAATGGGCGCGAGCCTGCGGCTTGCGGCGGCGAGGCTGGGTATCGCTCCGAAAAGCCCCTCGGTATAGGGATGGTGGCGTTCGCTCTCGAATATGTCGCGCACGCTTCCCTGTTCGACCACCTCTCCGGCGTACATTATCGCCACCCTGTCGCAGATCTCCGCCACCACGCCCAAATCGTGCGTGATCATTATCATGGAGGTTTCGAGTTTGTCCTTGAGGCCCCTCATAAGCTCGAGAACCTGGGCCTGTATCGTGACATCCAGAGCCGTGGTCGGTTCGTCCGCTATCAGCAGCTCTGGCTCGCACGCCAGGGCCATCGCTATGCCCACCCTCTGCCTCATTCCTCCGGAAAACTGGTGCGGATATTCCTTCTTCCTGCGGGAAGGTATATTGACGAGCTCGAGCAGTTCATCGACTTTGGCGTCCATAGCCGAACCGCTCCTCGAGTCTACGGAGTGGATTTCGAGCGATTCGCGTATCTGATCCCCCACCGAGACCACAGGGTTAAGCGATGTCATCGGATCCTGAAATATCATGGATATCATAGCCCCCCGCACGGCTCTCATGTCGCCGGGGGGCTTTTTAAGGAGATCCTCTCCTTTGAACATGATTTCCCCGCCGGTTATCCTGCCGGTCATAGCCGGCAGCAGACGCATTATTCCAAGGGCAGTCGTGGTTTTTCCGGCGCCGGTTTCGCCGACCAAGCCGATGACCGTGCCCTTGTCGAGCGAAAAAGAGACGCCATTTACCGCTTTTACGATTGACTCGTCCGACCGGTACTCAACGCGGAGGCCTTTTATCTCGAGCAGATGCCCCATCTCTAGTCTCTCAGCTTAGGGTCCAGGGCGTCGCGAAGCCCGTCGCCCATCAGATTGACTGACAAAGCCGTGAGAGTGATGGCCATCCCGGGAAATATTACCATGTGGGGATATTTCAGCATGTAGTCTTTGCCCTCCGAGAGCATCGACCCCCATTCCGGCGAAGGCGGCTGTATGCCCATTCCCAGGAAACTCATCGCGGCAGCCGATATAATCATGGTGCCGACGGACATCGTCGCTTGCACTATTACGGGGCCTATCGCGTTCGGAAGCACATGGCGCAGGATTATGCGATAGCTCGGAACCCCGCAGGCTTTTGCGGCTTCTATGAAATCCATTCCGACTATGTTCAATATCGCGCTTCTGATGACTCTCGTGTAGTAGGGCACCATTGCCAGCATCAAGGCAATCAGGACATTCACTATGCCTGTCCCGAGCGAGGCTACGATTGCCAGGGCCAGCAGCATGAACGGCACGCACATTATCGTGTCCAGGACTCTCGATATGACGGCGTCGGCCGCCCCGCCGAAATAGCCGGCGGAGGCACCCAGAATCCCTCCTATGGTTATCCCCACCGCCACCGCGCTCATGCCAAGCAGCAAAGAGCTCCTCGCTCCATGCACTACCCTGGCGAATATGTCCCGCCCATAAAGATCCGTCCCAAATGGATGGGGCCTGGACGGGGGAAGATATCGCTCCGACATGTTCTGGTCGAGCGCGGCGGACATTGGGACTATGAAATCTGCCAAGACGGCCGAAGCCAGAATTACGGAAAATATAAAGAGCCCAACCATCGAAGCCCTGTTTCTCTTCATTCTGCGCCATACTTCCCCAATGCGGCTTTTTCGGCGAAATTTTCCCTTCATCGCACGCGTCACCGCTGATACCGCGCCTTTATTCTCGGGTCAATATAAGCGTAGAGTATGTCCACGGCCAGCATGACCAGCATGAAGAAAAAAGCGAGGAAAAGCGCGCATCCTGTAACCTGGGGCACATCCTTTTTGTGAATCGAGTCTATTATCAGCTTGCCTACCCCGTTTATCGAGAACAGCGTCTCTATTACGACCGCTCCGCCCAAAAGCCAGCCAAACTCCATGCCCGCCACGGTGACGACCGGAAGAAGCGCGTTTTTGAGCGCGTGGTTTATTATCACGCGGCCTTCCGTCTGCCCCTTGGCCCTTGCCGTCCTCACGTAATCCTGCCTTATGGTCTCCAGCATCGTCGTTCTAGTAAAACGCATGATAGTGGCGGCTACCGGTATCGCCAGCGTGAGCGAGGGAAGTATGAGGTGCGCCGGAGTCTTGCTGCCGTACGATGGCAGCAAGCCAAGTTTCAGCGAGAATAGCAATATGGCCATCATCCCGAACCAAAAACCGGGCATGGAGGCCATAAACATTGCCGCAGCGGTGCCGGTGACGTCAAAAACGCTATACTGCCTCACGGCGGCGAAAACCCCGAGCGGCACCCCTATGACCACGGCGACCAGTATCGACACCGTTGCGAGCTTGACCGTGGTGGGAAAACGCAGCGTTATCTCCTTGAACACTTCGCGGCGGGAATTGTAGGATTTACCCATATCCCCGCGCGCAAGATTCATTACGTAGTCGACATATCGCGCCAGCATGGGCTTGTCGTAACCCAGCTCACTGTTGAGCTTGGCCACCGCGTCTGCGGATGCCCTCGGCCCCAGCATGACAGCCGCTGGATTGTTTGGGGTGAGGCTCATTATTCCGAAAACTATGAATATTATCGCAAGCAGCGTAGGAACAACCAGCAACACTCTCTTGAGCACGTACCTCCCCATTCGCGTCCCCCCCATTGAAGATTCTATTCCGCGCTGCGGCTTATAAGGCTCATTCGGCCCCAAGAAATATATTATAATGCATTGCATTGGACGTTTTTAAATTTTTTTATATGAGTATCAGGATGTTTCAGTGCTATCCGTGGAGATGCCGGATCACCGGCTCACTCCGAAAATCGGATCATGGCGGAAGTACATCCATGCCGCGCAAAACCGCGCGGAGAATGCGATTTTGCGCTTACTTCGCCACTCGTCCGACATCCTGTCGGCCGCCGATTTTCTGCGTTCATCCGGCAATCCGGCATCTATGCCTGAGACAACTTGATACTCATAATAATATTTGACACGCTGGTAATTTTTATATATTATTGCCTGCATTGCTAACAGTTCAGCCAATGATGCGATAATAGCATTGCATATGTTTTTTGCTGTTTTCAGCGGCGCGACGAGAGGCGGTTTTTTGGTATGTCCCAAAACGTATATCAGGCCAGGCGCGAAAAAATTTACAAATGCTTGAGCGAGGCGGGCTGCGATAGGGCTCTCGTGGGCGAGCCATTTACATTTTTTTACCTCACCGGGGCAATGCTGCATCCTTATGAGCGATTCATGGGGCTGGTAATCGACTCAAAAGACGGCCGGACGGACGCCATCGTGCCGGCAGTCGATATGAACCGCGTGGCGGAAAACGGGGTAAGCGAACATGTCTACAGCGATACGGACGGGCCTTCCCAGCTCTTGAAAAAATTCTTCTCCGGCTGCAAAC
>JAISQC010000264.1 GCA_031274465.1 Synergistaceae bacterium
TTAGGGAAACGCTGAATAAACAACCTTTTGGCTGCAATGGGCATATTCGTCCCCCCTCTGCGCGCTTGCCATAAAAATGGTCCTCGGGCGATGCTCTGCTACGCCTGCGGCCATTTTCACGACAACCGCTTTGACGGCGAACGAATCTACTCCATTTCGCCGAAAAGAACATTTATTCAGCGTTTCCTTAGCGGCAGACATGAACGATTCTGCCTCCTCAATTTGAGGAGGCAGAGCCGTTCATGGTTCCCTAATCGTCAAAGTTCCCGGCGGATTTTGCCTTGTTCGGCGCGGCTTCGGGGCCGTATTTCGACCTCGGGCTTCTGATGACGCGCTCGGGGCTGGAGTTTCGGTCCCCTCTCCTGACTGCGGCCTCGACGACGCGCTCGGCAGTCCCCTCGCCGCCGAACGCCTTGATGAAGCGCTTCGCCCACTCGGCCACTTCATCTACTATGCGCCCGGTGATCTGAGCCGGCTCGGCGAGTATCTTCTCGTGGAACGGCAGGTTCAGCTTCTTGTAGTCGCCGCTCTTCCTGCTCATGCCGCTTGAGTCTGCCGACGCGACCAGCTCGCCCCACAGCCCGTCGGAGATGCCGCGCCCGCTCTCCTTTACGTACGTGCCCCCCTCAGTGACGGCGTTTCCGGTGTCGGGGTCCATCTTTATGCCGAACACGACGTTCTGGAACAGCGTGGCGACGTTGCCCTTGTTTATGCCGTACTTTCTGAACTGTGAGACCTTGTCGAACGGCGTCCCCGAGATGCCGTGCTGGGCTATCGACACACCGTACGGTTCTATTGCGTCGGCTATCTCCTTCGTGCGCGCGAGGTCTATCCCCTCGGACACCCCGGCGGAGACGTCGTACGTCCCGTGGAGGCTGCCGTTGGAGATGGCGAGGTAGTCGGGGAAGACCCCCCATGCGTTCAGACCGCCGATGAAATAAAGAGCCTCCTCGACGGTAGACAGCTCGCCCGCCCCTTTGATCTCCCCCACCTCCACTTCGAGACCTATGGGAGACGGTATCCACGTCCCAAGGTCGCGCGTCGCGCACAGGTTGGCGTAGTCGTCGAGGTGCGATGCGTCGATGGCGACGGACGTAAAGCCGTTCGCGATTATCTTCGACAGGTGAGAGGCGCCCTTGAGCAGGTCGGCCTCCCCCTTGACCGCGTAGTGGTCCACGTGAAGGGCGAAGATCACGCCATGCCCGAGCTCGGCTGAATATTTCATGGCATATTCGGGTATGTTGTCGTAAGTGGCGCCGCAGTAAGCGGACTCGGACTTGGCGAGCTCTATCAGGGCCGGCGCGTCCAGCTCTTTTGCCGCCTTCAGTATCCCTTTTATCACGAGCGCGTTCCTGGCGTTGCCAGCCAGCACTATAGTTCCCGTCTCCTTGGCGGCGGCCGCTATGTCCCTGCCGCTCACCAAGCCGAGCGGCGAGTCGCCGAAGAGGGCTTGGACGTTGAGCGGCCTGCACGACAGGAATTTCTTGAAGCTGTTGCTGTTGATGTCCATGAAATTACCTCCCCATGATTTATGGCTTGCCCTGAAATTATACAGCCAATTTCATCAAATTATCGGAAAATTTCCGCACACTAGCGGCGCCGACTCGCCGCTGAGCGCGCTCAGCGCGGCGTCTGCGAACGTGACGAGCTCGTCCTCGCCGCAATAGGTCAGCATGGTGGGCGATATCCACGAGGCGCCCTCGCGTATCAGCTTGGCAAAAGGCCGCTTCACGGCGCACATGCCGATCAGCGCGATGGCGTCCACTTTGCCGCAAAGCGTCGTCGCTAGCGACGCCAGCTCCTCCGCCACCTGATACGCCATGGCGTGGACCACCAGCGAGGCGTAGGCGTCCCCCTCCTCCATCATCGAGATGGCCTTGCAAAGGTCGTTCGTGCCGAAGTAGCTCATGAGGCCGCCGCGCGCGTTGACGTGCCCCAAGAGGTCCGTCTTCGCCCACATGCCGCTGTATGCCATGCGGATTATCTCGGACGCCGGGATGGACCCGCCGTGGGTTTGCGAAAACGGCCCGCGCTCGAAGGGATTGGAGAGGTCTATTATCCTGCCCCCGCTGTGCGAGCAGAACGAAAAATTGCTCCCGAGGTACGCGACCACAAGCGACAGCTCCTCCTGCGGCCTGTTCAGATCTATCGATGCAAGGCGCACGGCGTTTTTGAGATGCAGCGTGTGGGTCATCCTTCCGAAGCGAAGCCCCGGGACGCCTGACACTTTCGCGATCTCGACGAACTCCCCGCTCGAAAAGGGGACGAGCGCGATGCCGGAGGCAGAGCGGGAACGTGAGATCGCCGAGGCCAGCAGCGCGCCGTGGTTTATCACCCGCCCGATGCCGTGCATCCTGCCCATGCGGGCCATGAATTCGCCGTCAATGCGGTACACTCCCGCCGGCATGTTCGGCGGAAGCACGGCGCCGCCCGAAACCGCGTCGAGGCGGATGCCCTGCAGCCACTCGCCGAGCGGGCCTTCGAGGTCGCGAAGCCTCAGCTCGCTCTTGTCCCGCATCGTCGGCGCCTCCGACAGTTCGAACAGGTCGTGCCGCGCCTCGCAGCTGTTCAGCATGTCCCGGCCGTCGAAGAGCGCCATCTTGGTGGAAGCTACCTTTGGATACAGCGACAGGACCTTGAAGCCCATCAAACGCCCCCCCGTATGTCTTGCAGCGGTCGCACCTCCGTATAATTTTATCACCGATCTCACAAACAAAAAGCTCCAATTTGACGTATACTTGTATCGCCGGACATGACGGCAATGATCTGGCTGACCGTTGAATGGGAGGGTTTTCGATGTCTATCTGCTACATGAACGGGGCGTTTTGCCCCACAGGGGAGTGCAGCCTGCCGGTAACCGACCTCTCCGTGCAAAGGGGCGTTGGGGTCTTCGACTCGCTCAGGATATACGAGCGGCACGCGTTTGCCATAACCGCCCACATGGAGCGCCTTGCCGAGAGCGCCCGACTAGCTGGGATAGACGCGGCAGGCGGCGAGATAATAAGGGACATCACGCGCGCCGTGCGCGAGGGCGCGCTGCGCGACGACTGCCCAAACGGCGGCGACTGCATAGCGAAGGCGTACATAACGGGCGGGGACGCCGTGGAGCGCGGGCTGTTCCCGAACCCGCGTCATTTCGTGATATTCGAGGAGGGGCCAAAAGTCCACCCCGAGGAATACAAGAACGGAGTCGCGCTGCAGCCGGTCGACGGGAACCGCCCGTACCCGGCCGTCAAAAGCATAAACTACATGTTCGGCCTGATGCAGTCAGCGGGGCGCGACGACGTTCTCGAATGCCTCTATTGCCCCGGCGGGCACGTCGCGGAAACCCTGCGCTCGTCGTTTTTCATCTGCAAGGGCGGGCGTCTCGCCACGGCGCCTTTGGGGAGCGTCCTAGGCGGGGTCACCAGAAACATCGTCATCGAGCTGGCGCTCGAAAACGGATTCGAGGTCGAGGAGCGCGTCATCGAGTTGGCGGAGATGCCTTTCGTGGATGAAGCGTTCATCACCAGCTCGTGGAAAGAAGTGATGCCGGTCGTCAGGGTCGGCGACGCGAAGATAGCGAGCGGAAAGCCCGGCCCCATAGCGGCGAGGCTCGAAGCCCTCTACAGGGCCAACCTCTACAGGTGGCTCGACAAATAGCCGCGGCTCCTACAGGCGCTAACTTATTTTGCCTTTGACCCTGGCTCCCTCTGGAGGGAGCTGTCACGCAGTGACTGAGGGAGTGCTTCACCCTCAGAGGCACCCCCACCACCGCACATCCTGTCCCCCTCCCCCATTGGAGGAGGCAAAGGCATTTGGCTCCCTCAGGGAGCTGTCGCGTAGCGACTGAGGGAGTGCTTTTCGCGCATCTAAAGGAATCGCTGATCAGCGTTTCCCTAAAAAAACCCCGGATATGGCTTCCGGGGTTTTTGTGGTTTGGGAGCGCTTCAAGCCACTATGTTGAGATTTTGTCCGATGCCCGATTTTCCCAGCAACTGATCCAGCAAGTCCTTGGAGAGATCCGCTGTGGCGTTCAGCACCTTCGTAGTCACTGCGGCCCCTATCTGGGCCCCCAGGGCTGCCGACTGCATTTCGCTTACGCCTTTTACCAAATCCATCATGGGCATCACCTCCTAGTCGAGCGCTCCTCTTCAATTAATGTCGGCCTTCTGGCGGAAATCCTTAAAAAACTTTGCCCAATATCGACGGCAAAGAAGAGCAAATCAGCAAATCCGCTTAAAAATCGCGGAAATTTTGGCGTTTTGGGAAACATCCCGCCGCCCGCTCACTGCTCCATCTTTTTGAGGAACGGCTTTATGAGGTCGAGTGGGATGGGGAATATCGTGGTCGAGTTCTTGTCCATCGATATCTCGCGGAGCGTCTGGAGGTAGCGGAGCTGGAGCGTTATCGGCGAGCGGTCCATCGTCTCGGCCGCTAGGGTGAGCTTTTCCGCTGCCTGAAGCTCGCCTTCGGCCGCTATTATCTTGGCCCTGCGCTCGCGCTCGGCCTCCGCCTGGCGGGCCATGGCGCGCTTCATCCCCTCGGGGAGCTCCAGCTCCTTCACCTCCACAGCGCTCACCTTGATGCCCCATGGGTCGGTCCGCTCGTCTATTATCTGCTGAAGCTCGATGTTTATCTTGTCGCGGGCGGACAGCACTTCGTCCAGCTCGGCCCGCCCTATCACCGACCTAAGCGTGGTCTGCGAGAGCTGGCTGGTTGCCTGTATGTAGTCTTCCACCTCGACCATCGACTTCGATGGGTCGAGCACTCGGAAATAAAGGACCGCGTTCACCTTGATGGGGACGTTGTCGCGGGTTATCACTTCCTGCACAGGCACGTCGAGCGTCACCACGCGCAGGTCCACCCGCAGGGTGCGGTCCACCCACGGGATGACCAGTATTATGCCCGGCCCCTTGTGCCCCCACAGGCGCCCGAACCTGAACACGACCAGCCTCTGGTACTCCGGCACAATCCGAAGCGCGGACGAGACCACGAGGATCAGGATGAAAAAACCTCCGACGAAAGAACCCAAACTGAACACCGAACCTAAGATATCTCCCATACTCGACAAACCTCCATCATAAAGTTTTATCCGCCGGGAAAAAACGCCCGGCCATGCCGCTCCCGCGCGCCGCGCGCGCTATTCTTTTTTCGCCGGCTTCACGCGCAGGGTCATGGAGCTCACCCCCACCACCTCGACCTCGTCGCCGGGCGCAGGGGGGAGGTGCTCTCCGTCGCACGAAATCCTCCAGTATTCCCCGTGAAGGATGACCATCGGAACCCCCTCCCCTGCGTTCAATATCGTCGCCCGCTCCCCGATAAGCCCTTCTATCCCCGACGTGGGCTTGCGGAAATGAGTCTTGCAGACGAGGAACAGGAAGATCAGGTCTACGAGCGCGACCGTAGCCGTCGCGCCTATTATGAACCCGGCGGACACGTTGAGCAGCTCACCTCCGGGGGCTTTGAACATCATCAGGCCGCCAACGAGCATCGCGCACACCCCGGCTATCGACAGTATGCCGACCCCCCCGACGAAAAGATCGATCACCACGACAGCGATGCCGCCAGCCAGAAGCGCCACGCCGGCGAAGTTGACCGGCAGGACGCGAAGGCCGTAGGCCGCGATCAGCAGCAGCACGCCCCCGGTCACGCCCATCACGAAGCCCCCGGGCGCCCTCGTCTCGAGCACTATGAGGAATATCCCGGCGAGCAGGGCGAGGTACGCGATATCCGGGCGCGAGAATATCTCGAGCGCGCGGAGCCGCAGATTCATGCCGACCTGCCTTATCTCGTACGAATCGAGCGAGATGACCGCGTCGCGCCCCTTGATTTTGACCTCGCGCCCGTTCAGTTTCTCCATGAGGTCGCGCTCGTCGTTGGCGATGAAATCTATGACGTACTGTTCGTAAGCCTCCGTTGCTGTGAGCGACACGCTGTCGGTCACCATGCTCTCGGCGACGGCCGCGTTGCGCCCGCGCTCCTGCGCGAACGACCTCATCTTGGCAGTGAGGTCGTTGATGACCTTGCGGTTCATCTCGCTGTCCTCTATGTCTCCCCCGCCCCCGGTCACCGGGTGCGCCGCGCCTATGTTCGTCCCGGGCGCCATCGCCGCCACGTGCGCGGCCTGCGCTATGAAGGCGCCGGCCGAAGCCGCCCGCGCCCCGGAAGGCCCGACCCACACGACCACCGGGAAATCGGCGTCCGCTATCTTGGACATGATCTGCGACATGGAGTCCACAAGACCGCCCGGAGTGTCCATCTTGAAGACAAGCACGGCGCTTTCTCCCTTGCCGATGCCTTCGAACACGCTTTCGACGTACTCCTCCATCGGCACCCCTATCACGCCTTCCAGCGGGGCGACGTAAACTGTGACCGCCGGACCCTCCGCGCCCGACGCGTCGCGCCGCCAGAGCAGGGCTGCGGCGGTCGCGAGGAAAAACAGGGCTGCTGGCAAAAGACTCTTTTTAAATCTCATTTCGTCAACCTTTCCACCATTTGGCTTAACGCGAACACCTTCGTTATCTCGATACCTGGCGGCTTTTCCGCCGGCAGACGCTCCCCCGCGCTTATGAACACGTTTTTGAAGCCCAGCCTTGAAGCCTCCCTGATCCGCAGATGGGTCCGCGCGACCGGCCTCACCTCGCCGGCAAGGCCGACCTCACCTATGAAGCAGGTGTCGCCCGGTATGGCAACGTCTCGAAGCGACGAAGCCAGCGCCGCGCATATCGACAGGTCGGCGGCCGGATCCTGAAGCGAAAGCCCGCCTGCCACGTTCGCGTAGATATCGCTGCTACGCGAGAGTATACCACATCTTCTCTCCAGCACCGCGAGCAGCAGTTGGAGCCTGTTCACCTCGACGCCGCGCGACGTGCGCTTTGGGTAGGGGAAGGGCGTCGGGCACGAGAGCGCCTGTATCTCGGCGGCCAGAGGCCGCGATCCTTCGAGTGACACCCCTATCGCCACGCCCGGGACTGAAACAGGGCCTTTGCTCCAGTAGAGGTGGCTCGGGTCCGTCACTGCCGCTAGCCCGCCCTCCTCCATCTCGAATATGCCAAGCTCGTCGGTGCTGCCGAATCGGTTTTTTTCAGCCCTCAGCAGCCGGTGCGACGAAGAACGCTCGCCGGAGAACAGCAGCACGACGTCCACCATGTGCTCGAGGATTTTAGGGCCGGCTATGGTGCCCTGCTTTGTGATATGGCCGACCATCACCATCGGGACGCCGAGCCTCTTGGCCGTCTCCGAGGAACGCCCGGCTACGGCCCTCGCCTGGCTCGGCGAGCCGGCCCAGCCGTTTTCGCCGTCGAGCCTGAACGACTGGACCGAGTCTACGACGGCGAACTCGTAGCCCGAAACCGCGCCCAGCATGGCCTCCAGATCGGAATCGCACAGCATGTCCACGTTCTTCTCGCGGATGCCGAGCCTTTTCGCGCGGTGCGCTATCTGCCCCGCCGATTCCTCGCCCGATATGTAGAGGGTCTTGTGGCCCGCGCCCGCCATCGCGGCGCACGCCTGTAGGAGGAGCGTGGACTTCCCGACCCCCGGCTCGCCGCCGAGCAGGACCACGCCGCCCTTTATCCAGCCGCCCCCGAGCACCCTGTCGAGCTCGGCGATGCCCGACGGCACCCGCTCCTCCGGCGGCACGGCGAGGCTCGATACCGGCTCGAGGCGCGGCCCCGCAACGCGGCCCGCCGCCGCCTCGCGCGGCAGTGCCTCCTCCTCGAGCGTGCCCCACGCCCCGCATCCGGGGCACTTCCCGACCATCGTCATGCTGACCGCGCCGCATTCGGCGCACCTGTATCTGGCGGAGGCCCGTTTAGCCTTTGCCATCCAAACGCCCCCCGCATCCGCGCGCGCGGGCGAACACTCCGCTCACCCCGTCAGCCCCAGCCGCCCGAGGGCAAGGCACGTTTCGAACATCGAAGCGCGCGACGTGACGAGGGCGATGTTCTCCGCCCGGCAACGCGCTGCGAGATCGTCAGCCGGCGCGCGCCCGGAGGCCAGTATGACCATGGGGATGCCCTTTTGCGCCGCGACCGCCGCGACGTTGAGATGGGTCTGGACCGTCACCCAAGCCGCGCCGCATGTGTCTGTGCCCAACACGAAACTCAGCACGTCACAGACCGCGACGCGATCTACCAACACATCCGCGTCTCCGGGCGCGTGGACCTCGGCGCCGAGCGCGGAGCATATTTCTTTAAGTTTTTTCGAAGCCAAGCCCTCCACCCCCGTAGCGCTATTATATCAGACCCGAGGCTCAGGGCCGTGAGTTCCATGACCTTGGCTCCCTTTATGTTTGTTTCTCATGGACTGTATAGGTGGTATTGTTGGTATATCCTGCTTCCCATGTTTGGAAAGATAATCAGCCGATACGTTACAATCTTCGCCGGAGAGTGGTATATTAAAGACGAAGCATTGCGAAAGGAGCCAAGTTATATGGGCCTCTTGCCATTGGGCATTGATATACTTCCGCCGTCCGACGACCGGATTTTCAAACTGCTCCTGACCTCTCCGGAGGGCAAGCCGGCGTTGATGGACTTGATCTCGGCGACGATAAAGCGCCCGGTCATTGATGTAATCGTGCGTAACAACGAACTTCCGCTTTGGGACGCCAATGAAAAAGCTGAACGTTTGGATGTGAACTGCAAAATCGACGACGGCTCCCAAGTCGATCTGGAGATGCAGGCGAGCCGCGTCGAAGAAGATTCAGACGGCGAACATAAGAATATCAAGGGAAAGAGCATATACTACCTGTGCGACCTGCATTCATCGCAGCCGTCGAAAGGATTGCGGAGATACGATAAACTGGCCCAGACTTATCAGGTGACGTTTTGCTCCTATACGGTTTTCCCAAACTGGCCGGATTACGCAAACTCGTTTTCCATGCGCCACGATACCGACAATAAGTTGCTGTCCGACGCTATTCATGTAATATATGTGGAGTTG
>JAISQC010000013.1 GCA_031274465.1 Synergistaceae bacterium
TCCTCGCCGCGAAATTGCGCGGAGTGGACGGGGTGTACGTCGGCTCTCCGGTCGGTTTCCCCGCCGGAGCGTCGAAAACGGCCGTCAAGATGATCGAGGCACAGCAGTTGCTGGAAGACGGCGTCGAGGAAATGGACATAGTGATGAACGTCGGCAAATTCAAAAACGGGGAATACGGTTACGTCCTCGGGGAGCTTAGAGGCATCATCGGGATGTCCGACAAGAGGGTGAAAACCAAGGTCATAGTCGAAATGGCCGCGCTGGACGACGCGGAGCTGGATAAAGCCTGCGAAATCGCAATCGACAGCGGGGCGGATTTCGTCAAGACGGGAACGGGCTGGATACCGGGAAGCCTCGATCTGGAGCGCGTCAGGCGGATTAAATCTTTCTGCGGCGACCGGATCAAGGTAAAGGCCGCCGGCGGGATAAGGACTCGAGGCGAGTTTCTGGCTCTCGTGGAAATGGGCGTCGAGCGCATGGGAATCAATGTTCGGTCTGCGGTCGAGATCGTGGAAAGTTTCCCTCTCGAAAAGTAAAACCCTCGGCGCGAAAGCGCGGCGGATATTATTCTCAGAAGGTGGAAATGGTGAAATTCAAAGATTTTGACAAGGACTTCAGCCTGAAGGACAAAGTGTTCATCGTGACAGGCGGCGCCGGCGGCATAGGGCGCGTGATCGGGGGCTTTTTTTCGCAAAAGGGGGCGAAGGGCGCGCTGGTAGACATTTCGCCCAAAGTGCATGAAACGGCGGAAAAGCTGGGGCTCGAAGGCATAGCCGCCGACCTCACTAAACCCGGGGAGCCTGAAACGACTGTGGCAAAAACCGCCGAGACATTCGGACGGCTCGACATTCTCGTGAACTGCGCCGGGATAGGGCCGCTCGCCAAAGCGGAGGATATGCCGGAGGAAGTCTGGGACAGGACGATCGCGATAAATCTCAGAGTGCCGTTCCTCATGGCGCAGCAGGCGGCGAAGGCAATGATCGGGCAGGGCGGCGGCAGGATCATAAATATGGCGTCCCAGGCCGGGATCGTCGCCATCGACGGGCATCTCGCCTACACGACGAGCAAGGCCGGGCTGATCGGCATGACCAAATCGATGGCTTTTGAATGGGGCAAGCACGGCATTACCGTGAACGCGATCTCCCCTACCGTGGTGAACACCGAGCTTTCCACCGGCGGGACATACTGGGTCGGCGAGGTCGCGGCCCGCGCGCTCGCCGACACGCCAGTTGGGCGGTTTGGGGAGCCGGAGGAGGTCGCCGCTTTGTGCGCGTATCTGGCGAGCGACGCGGCGGCTCTGATCACAGGGGCGAACATAGTCATCGACGGAGGATACACGATTCATTGAAACTGCAACGCTAGGGGGATGGACATCGTGAAGCTGATCGCGTACGACCTGGGAACCGGCGGCGTAAAGGCCGCGCTGTACGACGAAAGCCTGCGGCCTCTCGCAAAGTCGTTCATGGAGTACGAGACGTTCTACCCCGGGCCGGGGCGGCACGAACAAAGGCCGGAGGATTGGTGGAGCGGCGTGGCTTTGAGCACGGCAACGCTGCTCAGAAAGAGCGGGATCGACGGCTCGGAGATCGGCGGGGTGGCCCTCTCGGGGCAAAGCCTCGTCGCCGCGCCGCTCGACTCGCAAAACCGCCTCCTGCTCGACAGGGTGCCCATCTGGTCGGACATGAGGGCCGTGGAGGAATCGAGGGAGTTCTTCTCCAAAATCGACCTCAAGGAGTGGTACATGACGACGGGCAACGGATTTCCGCCTCCGTGCTACTCCATCTTCAAACTAATGTGGCTGAGGAGACATCAGCCTGACGTATTCGGGCGCATGGATAAAGTTCTGGGCTCGAAGGATTACATAAACTTCCGCATGACCGGGAAACTGTTCATCGACCATTCCTACGCCTCGGGGACGGGTGGATACAATCTGAGGGAGGGGCGTATGGAGGGTCGCTTCTGGGAGGCCGCCGGGCTTCCTATGTCTATTTTTCCCGATATAGTCCCGTCCCACACGGTAATAGGAAACATGACGGAGGAAGCGGCCGAGGAACTGGGGCTTTCCACGAAAACCAAAGTGGCCTGCGGCGGGGTGGACAACGCGTGCATGGCGTTGGGCGCGGTAGGCGCCGGTGAAGGCAGGGCCTACACTTCACTCGGCTCGTCGAGCTGGATTCCGGTGAACTCATCCATCCCGATTCTGGACTACGAAAAAAAACCCTATGTCTTCGCCCATATCGCTGAGGGGCTTTTCACCTCGGCGTTCTCCATCTTCTCCGGCGGCAGTTCCCTGCGATGGGTGCGGGAGGTGATCTGCAAGGATATCGAGGACGATGGCGCGGCGTACCGGATCATGGACGATATGGCGGCCAAATCCCCCCCTGGGGCAGGAGGGCTCATCTTCAACCCGAGCCTCGCCGGGGGCACGTCGCAGGACGGCAGCATATACATAAAAGGAGCGTATCTCGGACTGAGGCTGGGCACGACGAGGGAGGACATGATAAGGGCGGCGCTCGAGGGCATCGCGCTCAACCTCAAAATGTCCTACGACTTCATGAAAGAGCGCGCACCGCTGGAGGACAGGCTGATGATCTGCGGGGGAGGCGGAAAAAGCCCTTTCTGGCTGCAGATGTTCGCCGACGTTTTCGGCGTCGAGATAATAAAGACCAACGTGGACCAGGACGCAGCCGCGCTGGGGGCTGCCGCTATCGCCGCGAGGGCGCTTGGGCTGTGGCGCGACTACGCGCCTCTCGACGAAATGAGGGCCGTAGAGCGCAGTTACGTCCCCGATGAAAAAAACTCCCTGCTATACAAAAAAACCTTGAAGGTCTTTCGCCGCACTGCGGCAGTGATAGCGGAACTAGGCGACTATATGC
>JAISQC010000042.1 GCA_031274465.1 Synergistaceae bacterium
AACGGCCTGAAATGCATGGATCCCGCCTCGACGTGGGTGGGGCCGAGGGTCGAGATCGAGCCGGACGTCTTTTTGGAGCCGGGGGTGCAGGTGTGGGGCAAATCCCGCCTTGCGGACGGCTCGCGGGTCGGCGCGTGGTCAACGCTTCGCGACGTCCGGCTCGGGGCGCGTTCTGAGATATTGGGTCCTTCGGTCATATCGGACTCGGACATAGGCGAAGACGCGCAGATAGGGCCTTTCGCGTTCCTGAGGGGCGGCGTCGAGGTCAAAGGCGGCGCGCGGATCGGTCGTTTCGTCGAGGTCAAAAACAGCGTCCTCGAGGAAAACGTGAAGGCGCTTCACCTGTCGTACATAGGTGACGCGACGGTTGGCAGGGGCACCAACATAGGAGCGGGGACCGTCACATGCAATTACGACGGGGAGAACAAAAACGCTACGTCGATAGGGGAAGACTGCTTCGTCGGCAGCGACACCATGTTCGTAGCCCCGGTGTCGATGGGGAACCGCGCCTCTACGGCGGCGGGTTCCGTGATAACCAGGGACATCCCCGACGGGGCTCTGGGCATAGCCCGCGAGCGCCAGACAAACGTCGACGGTTGGGTGGGCCGGAAAAGCATCATCCGGGGTAAGCCGGACAAATCGTAAGGAGGGCCAGCCGATGGAGTCTGCCTCCAGAGACATCAAAATTTTTTCGGGCAGCGCGCACGAGAGTTTCGCCAGGGAGATATGCAAGACGCTCGGCATCCAGATGTCGGAGAGAAAGATATTCCGCTTCTCGGATGGGGAGATAGGGCTGGCGCTGCAGGAGAGCGTGAGGGGGACCGACGCTTTCATAATCCAGCCGACCTGCGCCCCCGTAAACGAAAACCTGATGGAGCTGCTAGTCATAGTGGACGCCATGAGACGGGCGTCGGCCTACAGGGTCAACGCGGTGCTGCCATATTTCGGCTACGCGAGGCAGGATCGCAAGGCGCGCGCCAGAGAGCCGATCACGGCGAAGCTCGTCGCGAACCTCATCGAGCACGCCGGCGCCGACAGGGTGGTGACGGCTGACCTGCACGCCGGGCAGATACAGGGTTTTTTCGACATCCCGGTGGACCATCTGACCGGCATACCGCTTCTTGCGTCGCATTTCAAGAGGATACTGAAACCCCAGCTTCAGGAGGGGCGGGTTATCGTGGTCTCGCCCGATATCGGCGGCGTCGTCCGCGCTAGAAGCTTTGCGGAGCAGATACACGCCGAGCTTGCCATAGTCGACAAACGGAGGTCGTACGACGTGGCGAACCAGAGCCGGGTCATGGAGATAATCGGCGAGGTGGGCGGCAAGATCGCCATACTGGTCGATGACATAATAGATACCGGCGGCAGCATCGTGAACGCCGCCAACGCCCTTTTGGAATCCGGCGCGGAAAAGGTGTACGCGTGCGCCGTTCACGGGGTCCTCTCGGGCCCTGCGGCGGACCGCATAGAAAACTCGTCGATGGAGGAGCTGGTGCTCACCGACACCATACCGCTGGAGCAGGGGAAAAAGCGGCAGAAGATAACTACGATGTCGATCGCGCCGCTCTTTGCCGAGGCCATCCGCAGGATTCACCTCGACCATTCGATAAGCATCCTCTTCCAGCCGAAGCCACGGCGAAGAGAGCAGTGACCGCGCGAATTGCAAATTACTGATGAAAGCAACAGCATACCCGAGGAGGAATAAATAAATGGCAGTAAAGATGAAATTCTCAAACCGCACCGACACAGGCAAAGGCGCGTGCCGGAGAATGCGCGTGAATGGCGTGGCGCCCGCTGTTTTCTACGGGCCGGAATACAAGGACAGCGTCGTCGGGTCGTTGGACGCGAAGGAGCTGTCCCGCGTGGCCGACGCGCCAAACTGGGAGACCAGCATGATCGACCTCGAGATGCCGGACGGGCGCGTCGAGATGGCCCTGCTCCGCAACGTCCAGCGCCACGTCATCAGCCGGAAAATCCTTCACGTGGACCTCTACCAGCTGATGAAGGGGCACAAGGTCAGGGTAGCCGTCCCAGTCAAGGTGGTAAACAAGGACATCTCGGTCGGCGTCAAAATGGGCGGGGTGCTGGAGCAGCCGGTCCGCGAGGTCGAGATGCAGGTCCTCCCCCGCGAGATGCCTTCGGAAATAGTCATCGACACCGCGAAGATGACGCTGGGCAGCGAGGTCTTCGTGCGCGACCTGGAAATGCCGGAGAGCGCAGACCTCATAACGTCCGGGGACGCGATAGTGGTCATGGTGTCCCGCCCGAGGTCGATGGCGGAAGCGCCCGAGGAAGCAGTGCCGGACGAGGCCGCAGAGGTCGAAGTGGTGGGCAGGGGCAAGCGCAAGGAAGACGAGGAATAGAGGGGCGGTATTGAAGCTTGTCGTGGGGCTGGGCAACCCCGGCCCCGAATATGCGTGGAGCCGCCACAACGCGGGCTGGCTCGCGGTAGATTCTTTCACGACGCGGATTGAAGCTGGGCCGCCCCGCTCGAAATACGGCGGGGCTTTTTGGCCCGCGTCGCAGGTCGAAGGCGCGGGCGTCGCCTTCCTGAAGCCCTTCACGTACATGAATCTGAGCGGGAAATCCGTAATCGAGGCGGTTCGGTACCACGACATTGAGCCGCCCGATGTGCTCGTCGTGTTCGACGATGCGGCCATCCCGTTCGGAACCCTGAGATACAGGGACTCCGGCTCGGCCGGAGGGCACAGGGGAATGGCCTCCATACTCGGGGCCATTGGGACTCTCGGCGTGCCCAGGCTGAGGGTCGGCGTTGGCGCGCCTCCCGAGGTCATGGAGATGCGGGACTGGGTTTTGGGGAAATTCCCGAAGGAACAGAGGGACGCGTGGCCGCAGGTGGAGGAACTGGCTTGGAGCGCCCTTTCGAAGTGGCTCGCCGGCGCCGCCGGGCAGGGTTTCACGCTTCGCGCCCAATTGCAGGGCTGACCTGGCGATGAACGAGGGAAACGCCCCCTTCTCGCTTGGTGTCTTAGGCGCGTCCGAATGGAAGAGAAACATCGCGCTCCACCTGCCGGTGGCGGGGGGGGCGCGGCCTTGGATATGCCGCGGCTTCGAACGTCCCCTGCTCGTCGTTCTGCCCAATTCCAGGTTCGTTCGCGATTTTTCGGGAGACGCCGATTCGATGCGGGGTTTCGCGGAACTGCCCGCGATACACTCCTTGCCAGAGATCGCGATAGCCTCGTATTCGGACGATCCTCATATGCTGGAGGCCCAAAAGGCCGCCAGAGGGGAGGCGCTTGGCCGGTGGGCCGATTCGGGCGGGATAATGCTAGCGACCCCGGGCGCACTCATGGGCCCGGTGTCGCTCGGCGGCGACAGGCTGGCCCTCGCGGCGGGGCCCGGGGCGTCCCGGTCGCGCCTCATCGAATGGCTCGCCTCGCACGGCTACGAGCGCACCGACATCGTTTGGTCGCCGGGGCAGTTCACCTACAGGGGCGGGATAATTGACTTCTTCGACCCGGCCTCGTCAAACCCGGCCAGGGTGGAATTTTTCGACGACGACATCGAGAGCATGAGGTATTTCGCCACGGACACGCAGCGCAGCGTCCGAAACGTTTCCAAGATGGAGGTGCGCGCGCTGTCCTCGCGGCGGGACTCGTCCGCCTTGGATTTTTTCCCCAATGACATGCACGCGGTGTTCGTCGAGCCCTCCGAACTCGAAAACGCGGCGGACAACTATTCGTGGCTGCGCCGCGCCGTCGGCGAGGACGGCGAGTGCCTCGCGTCGTCCGATTGGCCCGACATCGAGCGCGCCTGCGCCGATTACCCCAGAGTGAGGGTCACGGCAGGGGTCGAGCGGGCCGAGCGCAAAAGCGGCATAATGGGCCTGCCGAATTTCAGGGGCAGGCGGCGCGACCTCGAGGCGTACTGTTCCGACATGGAGTCCCGAGGCGTCGCGGTCGTCCTCGTATCGGAAGTCGAGCATTTCAGAAAATGGGGAGACGAGCGGGGTTATCGCACCTTGGCGGGCGGCGTGTCGGAAGGCTTTTGCGACACGTTCGGCGGGACGCTCCTGATAGGCGACCTAGAGATGTCCGGGCTTGCAGTGGGCGGGCGCGCCGCCGAGGCGAGGGTGCCCCTAGACTGGGGCGACAGGCTGATGCCGGGGCAGTGGGTAGTGCACGAGGACTACGGGGTCGCGCGGTTTTTGGGCGCAGAGCAGATCGAAGGGCCGGACGGGACGCAGGAATACCTCGTCCTCGAATATGCCGAGGAGCGGAAGCTCAAGATACCGGTCATGCACTTTAACAGGATATCCCCGTACAGGACGTACCCGGGGACGGAGCCGGTGGCGGACAGCCTGAGGGGCGGGCAGTGGAAGAAGATGTCGCGCCGCGCCCGGGAGCAGGCCGAAATAGCCGCGCGCTACCTGCTGGACGTCTACGCGAAGCGGGAAACGGCGCGCGGCAGGGCTTTTGCCGGGAACCAGGCGCTGGAGTCGGAGTTCGAGGCCGCGTTTCCGTGGAAGGAGACTGCGGACCAGCTTCGCGCCATCGACGAAGTATCCCGCGACATGGCGCGCCCCGTCCCGATGGACAGGCTTCTCGTGGGCGACGTCGGGTTCGGCAAGACGGAAGTGGCGCTGCGGGCCGCCGCGAAATGTGTTTTCGAGGGCTGTCAGGTCGCCCTCATCGCGCCGACGACGCTCCTTGCCGAACAGCACCACGCTACGTGGAGCGCCCGTTTCGACCCGTTTGGGGTCAGGGTCGAAGGCATGTCGCGTTTCGTCGCTCAGTCGAAGCAGAAAAAAATCCTGGAGGACGCAGCCTCCGGGAGGATAGACGTTCTCATCGGAACCCACAGGATGTTCGGGGCCGACGTGAAGTTCAAGGACCTCGGGCTCGTCATAGTGGACGAAGAGCACAAGTTCGGCGTGATGCACAAGGAGCACCTCAAAAACCTCTATCCTGAGGTGGACGTGCTGATGCTGTCTGCGACGCCCATACCGCGCTCGCTGCACATGTCCCTCTCCGGGCTCCGCGATATGTCGCTGATAGAGACCCCTCCGAGGAAGAGGATGCCGGTGATCACGGCGTCCGGGATGTGGAGGGAGTCGCTCGTCAAAAACGCGGTGATGAGGGAGCACGCGCGCGGCGGGCAGGTCTTTTACGTGCACAACAGGGTGAGCGGCATCGACCGCGAGGCCATGACGGTGCGCCGGCTGTTTCCGAAGATGCGCGTCGGGGTGGCGCACGGGAGGATGCAGGAGAAGGTTTTGAAGGAGACGATGGACAGCTTCGCGAACGCCGAACTGGACATCCTCGTCTGCACGACCATCGTCGAGAGCGGGCTTGACATGCCGAGGGCGAACACGCTGATCGTCAGCGACTCGCAGGACCTGGGCCTTGCGCAGATGCACCAGCTCAGGGGAAGGGTGGGGCGCAGGGAGGACCAGGCTTACGCCCTGTTCCTGTATCCCGAGGGCGCGATCCTGACGAAAGAGGCGATGGAGCGCATGGAGGCCATAGCCGCCCTCGGGGAGTTCGGCGCCGGGTACGAGCTTGCGCGACGGGACCTCGAGATTCGGGGCGGGGGCGAGCTGGTAGGCGTGGCACAGCACGGCAACCTCGGACGGGTCGGCTTCCAGCGCTACTGCGATCTTCTGGAAGAGGCCATCCGCCGGGTCAGGGGGGATTTTCGCGAGAGTACTCAGGTCGAGGTGAGCATCCCGTCCGCGATACCCGGCAATTATCTTCCGCACGAGAGCTTGCGGGTCGCCCTTTACAGGAAATTGCTCTGGACGCGAGAGGAATGCGTGCTCGACGCCCTTCGCGAGGAGGCCGTCGATCGATTTGGCCCAATGCCGCGCGTGCTGGAGTTCTTGTTCGACGTCGCGAGGATAAGAATACTTGGCCCCGACTGCGGGATAGCCAAGGTTTTTTGCGGCGCCTCAGAGACCTCCGTGCAGTTGGCGCCCGGCGCCGCGATGGCGTCATGCGCGCCGCCCGCCGGGTGGTTCAGGCGCGAGCACGGCTTCATCGGCCCGGGCGGAATGGAGTCCCTGCGCAGGCTGGTGTCGCACGCAGCCCGCCTTCGGGCGTGACCGTCCGCTTTTTCATCCGGCCCTTCCTCATGCCGCCATTTTAACCCTGCGATTTTCCGAATTATCTGGTACAATGCCGCCATGAACACGCAAACGGATACGCGCGCGCCCGATGTCGAAACCGGCGGCTGGGACGGATTGCTGGAGATAATGAAGCGACTGCGCGCCCCGGGCGGCTGCCCGTGGGACGCGGAGCAGACGTTGCCTAGCCTCAGGCGCTATATACTGGAAGAGGCGCATGAGCTGGTCGAGGCGATTGACGGAGGGATCCCGAGGGATATTTGCGAGGAATGCGGGGACCTTCTGTTGCAGGTGGCCTTCGTCTCTCAGATAGCGGGGGAGTCCGGGCTGTTCGACGCGGGAGACGTCTGCCGGATGATATGCGCCAAGCTCATCCGCAGGCACCCCCACGTCTTCGCGGGCGCTTCCGTCAACGGCGCCTCCGAGGTGAGCCGCAACTGGGAGTTGATAAAGGCGGACGAGAGGAAGGGGCGCGACGCCGACAGCTCCGCGATGGCTGGCATCCCCAAGGGGCTTCCGGCGCTGCTTCGCGCGCTCAGGATAAGCGAGCGCGCGGCCAAGAAGGGGTTCGACTGGGAGGCCGGGGACTTCGAGTCTGTGAGGGGCAAGGTTCTCGAAGAGCTCGGCGAGTTCAAGGCCGAAGTGGAGCGTTCAGACGCCGTTGCCATGAAAGAGGAGTTTGGCGATCTGATGTTCGCGCTCGTCAATATGTCGCGGCACCTCGGCATCGACCCTGAGGGCGCGCTGCACGGGGCCAGCGAGAAATTTTCGAGCCGTTTCAGGGACATGGAGGGCATTGCGGCGCGGCGGAATCTGAGTATGGAGGATATGCCGCTTGACGCGCTCGAAGAGCTGTGGCAATCTGCAAAGAAGATCGAGCGCGATAGAATCGCGATCGACGAGACTGAAGGGGGAAGGCAATATGTCAACTGCGGAGAAGATAGCGGAGGTTCTTGAGTCGAACGTTCGGCCGATAATCGAGTCGCACGGCGGCGGAATCGAGTTCATGGGCTACGACGAGACGAACGGTGTGCTGAAAGTCCAGCTTTCCGGCCTTTGCAGCGGCTGCCCGGGCGCGGCCGCGACGATGCGCAACCTCGTCGAAGGGGTAGTGCAGCGTTATGTCCCGGAGGTGAAAGAGGTAGTGCGGGCGTAAGGGGGGTGGGTGCCACGCGGACCGTGACCCTGGCGTCCGAGGAAAAGCTCGCCCGGCTGTTGGGCACGCGCGACGAGATACTTTCCGCCATAGAGGAGAGGCTCGGGGTCAGGCTGGTCGCGAGAGGCACGGACATACACATACCCGATGACGAGACTGGGCTCGCCGAGGTCTTGGCGAGCGTTTTGGGGCAGTTCGCCGACATGGACGAACGGGGCGTCAGGCCGTCGGGAGTCGAGATAAGGTGCGCGCTTGACATGGTGGCAGAGGGACGGCGTCCGGACATGCTGTCGCTCGCGGATCGCACTGTCTGCGTCACCAACCGGGGGCATCGGGTCCGGCCCTACACTCAGGGGCAGAAGGAATACGTCGATGCGATGGAGAAAAACGACATCGTCTTCGCCATCGGGCCGGCGGGCACCGGAAAGACGTATCTGGCCGCCGCGATGGCTGTGTCCGCGCTCAAAGCGTCGAAGGTGGGCAGGGTGGTTTTGGTCCGGCCGGTGGTCGAGGCCGGGGAGCGGCTGGGGTATCTGCCGGGCGATATTATGGAAAAGGTGGAGCCTTACATCAGGCCCCTGTACGACGCTTTTTACGACATGCTGCCGCCTGAGCGCTTCAACCGGTATGTCGAAAAAGGGATAATAGAGATCGCTCCTCTGGCATACATGAGGGGGCGCACGCTGAACGACAGTTTTATAATTCTCGACGAGGCGCAGAACACCACCAGAGAGCAGATGAAGATGTTCCTAACCCGTCTGGGGGCCGGTTCGAAGGCGGTCGTCACCGGGGATGTGACTCAGGTGGACCTTCCGGGGAACAAGGAGTCGGGCCTGCGCACCATTTCGGATATTTTAAAAGGCGTCGAGGGGATCGAGTTCTGCGATCTCACCAACAGCGATGTCGTCAGGCACGACATCGTGCAACGGGTGGTAAGGGCATACGAGGAGTACGAAAAAAATGGGCACGGTTCGAAGGCGCTCGTCCAGTAAGTGGCTGCGTTTGGTTCTGATGAGCAAGGCCGGGTCACAGCCCGGCGGGGTCTCTCCCGTCTGCCTGATCCTGTTCAGGGCCGCTCTGGTGGCCTGCGCTTCGGCGATAATCCTGTCGCGGTGGTTTTTCATCGACACCAGCGAGAGCTACAGGGTGGGGTATCCTTCGCCGCGCACCTACGTGGCAAACGTCTCGTCCAGGTTTATGGACAGGGGCGCGACGAACGAGGCCCGCCATATAGCGGCCGACCAGATAGTGGGGGTGCGGGTCAGGGATGACCGCGCCACGCAAACCGTCAGGGGCCTGATCTCCGGCCTCAAGCAGGACGGCAATCTGAGCTTCGCGCCGCCCCCTCTGAGAGATGTAGTGAACGCGATGTCAGACGACGCTAGGGCCAAGATGATAGGCCTCACAGTCGAGATAGCCGAGAAAAATTACGACAGGTCCGCCAGCAGGTCCGAGCAGACGGCGCTGATTTGGGACAGCCTGAAGTTCGCGGACATACCACAGGCTGACAAAAACATAGCGTTCCAGTTGCTCGACGCGATGCTCGCCCCCACGGTTGCGGAGGACGGCGAGCTGACCGAGCGGTTGCGCGAGAACGTCATGTCGCACATACCGCTGATACAGCGCGAGATACGCATCGGAGGCACGCTTGCGCAGCAAGGGCAGGTCGTGACCGAGGACATCGCCCGGCTGCTGCGCGAAAACGGATACCCTGAGGCGGCGGTTCCGTGGAAGCATCTGGCGTTCGTCATAATCGTGACGTTCGCATGGTCCCTGTGGCTTACATGGATCGGGATCAAACAGGAGACCCCTCCGACCAACAGGGAGTGGGTATACATCGCCGCTCTGCTCGTGATCGATTGGGTCTCGCAGTCTTTCGCCGCCAGATGGGGGTGGGATTCCCTGTCGCCTCTGGCCCTGTCGGGGTGGATATTTCTGACGCTCACCCCTTCGCTTGCGTTCCAGATAGCGCTCGGAGGAGGTCTGATCGGCTATATAGTGGCGTTTCCCGGCATGAACTCTCTGCTGGCCGTCGGCTGCATCGTCTGCGGTGTCGCGGCCGGGGCAAGCTTTGTATTCATAAAGGAAGCGTCCAGCCGGATAATGATATGGCGCAACATATTCAGCCTGGGCCTGTGCCTGGCTTTCGCATCGACCTTCGTCAGGTGGGGGCTCGGCCTCGCGGTGTCATGGGAGCTGGTCGGGGTTTATCTCATCCTGTGCGCTTTTTGGAGCAGCCTCGTGGTGGCGGTCATTCCCCTCTGGGAGGCGGTGTTCGACATCATATCCCCTCTGCGTCTGCTCGAGATGAGCCACCCGTCCCAGCCGCTCTTGAAGCGCCTCCAGTTGGAGGCGCCGGGGACCTACCACCACACGGTGACGGTAGGGACCCTCGCCGAAGCCGTGGCCGATCGCCTCGGGATGAACGGCCTGCTGGTGAAGACCGGGGCCTATTATCACGACATAGGGAAGCTCAAGCGCCCGCATTATTTCGTCGAAAACCAGTCGTTCGGCGACAACATCCACGACAGGCTGGCCCCGACGGACTCCGCGCGAATGATCCTGAGCCACGTCCCCGACGGCCTCAAGCTCGCCGACGAGTATAAATTGCCGCACATGATAAAAAACTTCATCTCAGAGCACCACGGAAAGACGTGCATCTCGTACTTCTACGAGAAAGCCCTCGCCGCAGATGCCGAAGCTGGGGGCGACGGCAGCTCCGTTGACAAGGCGGATTTCTTCTATCCGGGGCCGACGCCGCAGAGGCCGGAGACGGCTCTTTTGATGCTGGCCGACTCCGTCGACGCCGCGCTGAAAGGGCTCAAGAACCCGCTTGCCGGCAGGCCGGAGCTCGAAAAGCTCGTGAATGACGTGACGAACTCCAAGATAATGAGCGGGCAGTTCGTGGACGTCGATTTCACGCTGAAGGACATAAGCGCCATAAAAACCGCGATGGTAGACGCCCTCATGTCCATGTACCACACCCGCGAGGTAAAGCCGCTGGCGAGCGACGGCAAAACGCCGGAGAGCGACGATGGCAACGGCCGGCACGGCGGCAGAGAGAGCGTCCGCGCCGAGGCGGTGGGTGCCTGAGGGATGCTGTTTCGGCTTGATTTGGTCGGGATCGCCGAAGATTTTTTTTTGGATTGCGTGGCTTTGTCGGACGAGCTGACTGAAGGCCTGGGGGAGATTCACGTGGACTGCGGCATTGCCAGCGTCGCGCTTTCCTGCGCGTCAATCGAGAGGATGAGTCAATTCAACGAGTCGTACAGGGGCATCGGCGAGCCGACAGACGTGCTGGCGTTCCCTCTTTGGGAGGAAGGCGGAAAATTCGCCCCGCCCGAGGCGTGGGACGAGCTGCCGTTGGGCGACGTGATCGTATCGCCGGGTTTCGTGCGCCAAAAAACTGGCATTGCGGGCGCCGGATGCGACGAGGAGATAGCGCGCCTCGTCATCCACGGCGTTTTGCACCTGATAGGCTTCGATCACGACACGGAAGATCGCGAGGCTGAAATGTGGGATCTGCAGGAAAGCATACTTGAAAAATACGTTTCTCGCGTGAACGGACGGGGAGGACTGATGGCAGAGTGAATTCTGACCTGGCAGGCAGTATTGGCCTGCTGCTGTTGTTTTTGATATTCTCGTTTTTTTTCAGCTCGGCTGAGACTGCGATAACAGCGGCAGGGAAAGTGAAATTGAAGGTTTTGGAAAACGCCCATCCCGATAGGAAATCGGGTTTCTCGTGGCTTGCGGCGAACGTGCAGCGCGCGCTCTCGGTCACGCTGGTCGGAAACAACATCGTGAACATAGCTGCAAGCTCGATCGCAACGGTGCTATTCACGAGATTTTTCGGCGCACAGAAGGGCCCGGTCATGGCGATAGCTGCGATGACTACGGTGGTCGTCATCTTCTGCGAGATACTGCCGAAGAACATAGCGATAGCCCACAAGGAAGCGGTCTTGTACAGATCACTGCCCCTCCTTCGCTTTTTCAGCGTAGCGCTCGGCCCGGCCATATACGCCGTGCAGCGCTCGATATGGTTCATCGGCGGGCTGTTCGGCCTGAAGCTCGACACGTTCAGCTCCTTCGTGACGCGCGAGGATTTCGAGGTGATGGTTAACGAAAGCGGGGAGTCCGGCGCGATCGAGGAGGACGAGCGCAAGATGATAAGCGGCGTCATCTCTTTCGAGGAGACGAGGGTCTCCGAGGTCATGGTGGCCCGCACGGACATGATGGCGATATCGTCCGACACGACGGTGGCCCGTGCCTCCGAGATATTTCTGGAGAGCGGCCATTCGCGGGTGCCGGTTTACGAGAAGGAGCTGGACAAGATAACTGGGGTGCTGTACGTGAAGGACCTCTTGGCCCCCCTTTCGCGAGGCGCGTTCGACAGCGACGTTGCCCCGCTTCAGAGGCGTCCCCTCTTCATCCCCGAGACCATAAAGACGGACGAGGCGTTCGACCTCATGAAGAAATCGAAGACCCACATAGCCATAGTGGTGGACGAATATGGTGGAACTGCGGGCCTCGTGACGCTGGAGGACCTTCTGGAGGAAATAGTCGGAGACATTCAGGACGAATACGACGACGAGAGGCCGGACGTCTTGGAGGAGAAAGAGGGCATATATCTCGTGCAGGGCTACGTCAATCTGGACGAGCTATCTGAGACCTTGGGGTACCAGTTCGAGTTCGAGGACGTGGACACGGTCGCCGGAATGTTGCTGTCGCTCAAGGGGAACTTCCCCGAGGAGGGCGAATCGGTCGTTTACGGGCCGTGGGTCATCTGCGCGGTGGAGGTAGTCGATCACAGGATATTGCAGGTCCGCATAGAGCGGGCAGCAGAAGGAGAATGACGATGGATTCCAAAGAGGCGCGCGCGCCCTATCGGTCGGGTTGCGTCGCTCTGGTCGGCGCGCCCAACGTAGGCAAATCGTCGATAATAAACGCGCTCTTGCGCGAGAAGGTCGCGGCGGTATCGAGCAAGCCTCAGACGACCCGCAACGCCGTTCGCTGTATACTCACGACCGACGCATTTCAGATAGTGATAGTGGACACGCCGGGGATGCACAAACCTAAGTACGCCCTCGGCGAGTTCATGGTGAGGGAGATAGGCGACGCGATGGCGTCCGTAGACGTAATATGTTTTGTGGTCGAGGCCGGGAGAGAGCTCGGCGAGGCCGAGGAAGAGATATATTCCCGCGTCGGAAATTCCCGCATCCCCGTGCTCCTTGCCGTCAACAAGGTGGACCGCCTGCGCGACAAGGAGGATTTCTGGAGGTTTTTGGCCCCAGTCGCCGACAGGGTGAAGCCCGTATCTGTAGTCCCCTTGTCGGCGACGGAGGGGACGAACCTCGACGTGCTGCAGGAAAAGCTCGCCGGCCTGCTCCCGGAGGGCGAGGCCATATACCCCGACGACGTCCTGATGGACGCGACGGAGCGCTTCCTGGCCGAGGAGATAATACGCGAGCGGATTTTGGAGATGACGGAGCAGGAAGTGCCCCACAGCGTGGCGGTGCTGGTGGAGGAGTTCAAAAGCCCGGACGAATACCCTGATTTGAAGCGCGCCGAGATAAGAGCCACTATCATCGTCGAGAGGCCCGGCCAGAAAGGCATTTTGATAGGCGAGAGGGGCTCAATGCTCAAAGGCATAAGGTCCGGGGCGCGGGCCGAGATGGAGCGCCGGTTCCAATGCCCAGTGTCGCTCGATCTCTGGGTGAAGGTGAAACCCGGATGGAGAAAGTCGGCGGCTGGCATAAAGCGGGCTGGGTATCGCGGCAGGTGACCCCGTTCTCATCCGACAGTCTGCCGCATGGGGACCACCGCTCGGACGGGGTCGTGCTCTCAAGGAGGGATAGATCGCCCAAATCCCGGGAGTGCCTGATCTTCATGCGTGGGCGGGGCGCGCTGTGGGTTGGGACGCCGGGGGCCGAGAGAAACAGGTTCGGAGGCGGGACGGAGCCGATGACGTGGGGGACCTTCGCCCTGTACCAGAGCCCCAGAAGGCTCTACCTCAAAAGCGTCGATATCGCCGAGGACTTTTTGGAGGCGCGGGGATCCAGACGCAAGCTGATGTGCGCCGTGAAGTGGTGCCGGGAATTGGCGTCCCGGCTGCCGGCGGGGCATGAGAACGACCATCTGCTCTCCCTCCTGTGGGGCAGCATGAAAAACCTCGCGTTTGGGATGAACCCAATGTTGCTCGACATGAGGTTCGCGTGGAGGTGGGGGAAGATATGGGGGGTTTCGCCTTCGTTTGCTCAATGTTCGGGCTGCGGCGCGCCGCTTGCCTCGTCTCCTGCCGCGAAGACCTCTTCGGGTTTTTTCTGCGGGGATTGCCGCGCGAAGCGCGAATCCAGCCCGGATGGGGGAGATGTGTTCTATGAAACCCTATCGGCGCCGGAGCTTGAAATAATGCGGATGGTCTCGTCCCTTCCGAGGGAAGATTTCATGCGGGCCGAACCTGAGATATCGGACGCGATTTCAAGCGCCTCCGGCCTAGAGGAGAAGATCGAATCGACGACCGGCTGGTTTTATTCCTTTTTGCGATTGGA
>JAISQC010000122.1 GCA_031274465.1 Synergistaceae bacterium
TCCCGGTGGTCGCGATCTTTTGCGAGGGCTTCAGGTCCAGAATATGGACCTCCGGCTTCGACGCTGGGTATCACGGGATAGCGCGCAAGCTGATAAAGCCGCCCGTAAAAAAACAGCCGAATTTGATCAACATCGTAAATTTCTGGGGCACCGACGTCTTCAGCGGGTGGTTCAAGAGGCTGGGCCTGAGGGCGAATTACCTCACTCCCTATGCCACGGTCAAACAGATTGAGACGGCGTCGGAGGCGGCAGCGACGGTGCAGGTATGCTCGACGCTCGGATCGTACCTCGCGGCCGCGCTGGAACAGGAGTTCGGGGTGCCTGAGATAAACGCCTCCCCGCCATACGGCATCGAGCTGACCGAGAGGTGGTTTCGGGAACTCGGCAGGATGGTCTCTCGCGAGGCCGAGGCGGAAACATTCCTGAAAGAGGAGCGCGAGAGGTGGATGCCGGAGATCACGCGCCTCAAAAAAGCCCTTGCCGGCAAGACGGCGTACGTGACGGCAGGCGCTTCCCACGGGCACGCCCTTCTCGGCCTTTTGAAGGAGCTGGGCTTGCGCCCGCAGGGGGCGGCGATATTCCATCACGACCCGGTTTACGACAACGAATCGGAGAAGCTCGACTCGCTCAACAACGTCGTGCAGATATACGGGGACATCCCGGACTACAACATCTGCAACAAGCAGGAGTTCGAGCTCGCCAACATCCTGAACAGAACCAGGCCGGACATACTTCTGGCGCGGCACGGCGGCATGACGCTCTGGGGCGCGAAGTTCGGCATACCGTCGCTTCTGATCGGCGACGAGCACTTTGGGATGGGGTATGAGGGCATAGTCAAATATGGCCGCAGGATAGAGGAAGCCATCGAAAACGACGAATTCGTAAAAAACCTCGAACGCCATACGGTAAACCCATACACGAAGTGGTGGCTCGAGCAGGACCCATATACCTTCCTGGGGGCTGGCGCGGATGTCGAAGCATATTGAGCAGCAGCGCTTCATGTGCGCGATAGGCGGGATGCAGACGGTGGTGGCGATACCGCGAGCCGTGCCCATCCTGCACTCCGGCCCGGGGTGCGGGAACATGGTCGCCGGGTTTTTCGAGCGCGCGACGGGATACGCCGGAGGCAGCACAGCGCCTTGCACGAATTTTTCCGAGACGGAAGTGGTCTTCGGAGGCGAAAAGAGGCTCGAGGGCATAATACAGAACACTTACCGCGTCCTCGACACGGACCTGCAGGTAGTTCTAACGGGCTGCACGTCGGCCATCGTCGGCGACGACGCGGCGCACGTCGTAAAGCGCTTCTCGGAAGAGGGCAAGCCGATAGTGTTCGTCGATTCCCCCGGCTTCAAATGCAGCAACTTCGAGTCGCACGAGCTGATAGTGAATGCGATCATCGACCAGTACGTGGACAGATACGCTTACAACAACACCGGGAGGGAAGCGGGCCTCGTCAACCTGTTTGCGACGATCCCGTTTCAGGATCAGTTCTGGAAGGGGAACACAGAGGAGCTCAAGCGGATTTTAGAGGGCATAGGCCTACGAGTGAACGTGCTGTTCGGCCCTTATTCCGGGGGCGTCGAGGAGTGGAGGTCCATCCCGCGCGCCGGGTTCAACATCGTGGTCTCCCCATGGTACGGACTTTCCATAGCCCGCCACCTTGAAGAGAAGTACGGCACGCCGTTTTACAACTTTCCCTACCTTCCGATAGGCGGGAACGAGACGACGAGGTTCCTGCGCGGCGTGATGGAGTACGCGGCCTCTTTGGGTGAGGGCGTGCCCGCTGAGGCGGAGCGCTTCATCGAGCGGGAGGAGCGCGCGTTTTACGAAGAATTGGACAGCTTGGCGACGTTCCTGCTCGAATTCAGGTACGGGCTTCCGAGCTTCGTCCACATCCTTCACGACGCGAGCTACGTCATAGGCATGAGCAAATTCCTCCTGCACGAGACCGGCATCGTGCCCAAAGAGCTGTTCGTCACGGACAACGCGCCGGAGGAGTTCCACGACAGGATCAGGGCTGAGATCGCTAGCATATCCGACAAAAAAACGATACCTGTATTTTTCGAGCCGGACGCGGGGCTAGCCCAGCAGGCCATCTACGACGCCTCTCACGAAGGCAGGGGGCTTTTGATCGGCAGCGGGTGGGAGAAGCAGTTGGCGAAGGACAAAAATTACGACTTCCTCTCCGCCGCACTCCCCTCCCCGTACAGGCTGGCGCTGACTACGAGATACGCGGGCTACAAGGGCGGCCTCCGGCTGATAGAGGACATCTACGACCGCGCCCTCGACTCGTACAACTAGGAGGCCGCGCAGTTGGCAACTACCTCGGATGAAAAAGCCAAGGCCGGGCATTTCATAAGGATCGCCGGCCTCAAAAAAACCTTCCGCTCGCAGGGCAAGAGCTTCGAGGTGCTGAAGGGCGTGAACCTCGAGATCGGCAAAGGGGACATCTACGGAGTCGTGGGCTTCAGCGGCGCCGGCAAATCGACGCTGATCCGGTGCATCAACCGCCTCGAAGAGCCCGACAGCGGAGAGATAACGATAGGGGATACCGAGATAACCAGATTGTCTAAGAGCGAGCTCGACATGTATCGCCAGAAGATCGGCATCATCTTCCAGCAGTTCAACCTCCTCGACTCGAGAACCGTCGCCCAAAACGTCTCGTTCCCGCTCGAAATAGCTGGAAGCAAGACGAGCCACAGCGAGGTGCGGGTAAGGGAGATACTTGAACTCGTCGACTTGAGCGACAAGGCGGATTTCTACCCCGGCCAGCTTTCGGGGGGGCAGAAGCAGAGGGTCGGGATAGCCCGCGCGCTTGCCAACAACCCGGACATCCTCCTCTCGGACGAGGCCACCTCGGCGCTCGACCCGCAGACTACGCTGTCGGTGCTGGACCTCCTCAAAGACATAAATGAAAAGCTCAAGCTCACCATAATCCTCATCACCCACGAGCTCAACGTAATACGCTACATCTGCAAGAACATGGCCGTGCTGGAGGACGGAAAAATCGTCGAGAACGGCCCGGTAAAAAGCGTTTTCAACTCGCCTAAGAGCGACACGGCGAAGCTGTTTATGAAAATAGACGCCGGTTTTGCCAACTTCGGATGGGAAGGAGGAGGAGGGATTTAAAAGATGGAAAAAATGACGCTGCTCCAAACTTTTGCGAGCGCATTCAGCGGGAAGACCTGGGCCATAGTGCTGCCTGAAATTTACAACACGCTTTACATGGTGCTCTTCACGACGATCCTGACGGCTTTTTTCGGAATGCTGCTCGGAATCCTGCTGGTCTCCACGGACGCAGACGGAATATATCCCTGCCCCAGGTTCAGCGCGATTTTAGGGGGCATCGTGAACGGCCTTCGTTCTCTTCCGTCCATAATCATCATAATCCTCACCCTGCCGCTCTCGAGGATGTTGATAGGGGTCTCTTACGGCCCTAAGGCGTGCATCATCGCCCTTGCCGTGACCTGCATCCCCATGTTCGGGCGTCTTGTGGAAAGCAGCATTCTCGAGGTGCCCAAGGGAAAGATAGAAGCGGCCCGTTCGATGGGGGCCCAAAACAGGCACATAATCATGAAGGTGATGATACCGGAAGCGCTTCCGAGCCTGATCCGAAATTTCACCATCGCTGTGGTAGCGGTCATTTCGACGACAGCGCTTGCTGGAATGCTCGGCGCTGGCGGTTTGGGAGACGTGGCGGTGCGTTTTGGGTACAACAGGTTCAAGACTGACATACTGATCGCCGCTGTGCTGGTGATGATAGTCATGGTGCAGATAGTGCAGAGGGCCGGGGACGGCCTGTCGAAGCTCGTATTGAAAAAGAGGCATCTGATATGATGATTCGAATTTTGACCAGGACCTACTATACAGGACCTCGATGTAGCAGATACGCTCTTTTGCGGGCATTCGATTGAGCATTGAAAAAATAAAAAAATGGAGGATTTGAAAATGAATATAAAGAAAGTAACTAAAGCAATAAAAATATCGATATTGACAGTGATCACGGTTTTTGGGTTTGTGTTCGCGGCTGGAAATCTGGCCGAGGCTGCAACCAAGCTTACCGTCTCGGCAGCCGCAGTCCCACATGCCGAGCTTCTCGAATTCGTAAAGCCTAAACTCGCGGAACAGGGAATAGATCTCGTAATAGTGGTTATCGACGAGAGCGTCGGCGGCACATTGCTCAACGAGCAGACGGACAACGGCGAGAACGACGTCAACTTCTTCCAGCACGT
>JAISQC010000142.1 GCA_031274465.1 Synergistaceae bacterium
TAGCATGACTATAGCATTACACAAGATGCAAAAATGAAAAAGACGCGGAAATCCGCGTCTTTCAAGAGGCTGCGCCTCTTCTTATTGCCTATCTATAGGGCTTTGCTGTAAAAGTCAGGTTGCCGGAAAAACGTAACTGTCGCGCATTTATAACTCTCCTCCAAAGCGAGGCTTATTTCAGCCCCGCCTGTTTTATAATACGTATTTCAATACGTGTCAATACGTAGTGCGGGCGAACCCCGATGCGAGCATTCCGCGAATAGTCGTTCTATAATATCTTTGAGGTGAGTCAGGGATAAAACATTTTTAGGGCTTAACCTGTCCGTGTTTTTGATGATGATCGGTGTCGGTATGATAGATAGCAGCCAGTAAAAAAGCGCCGGATGAATTCGGCGCTTACATGGCTGACTGGACTCAAGCCCCAGAAACGGCGGCTACTTCTGCCTCACGTAATCTCCTTTGAGGTCGGCGCAAAAACAAAGATTCAAGCGTGACGCTGACAAACGAAGCAGGGGGGCGACCGAAATCGCCCCCCTGCTCTTATTTGCGCCTGCTACATGGACAGCGACAGAAGGTTCCTGTATATCGGATACGGCCAGATGTCGGCGGAAATGAGCACTTCCACCTCATCGCACTTCTTGCGGACGCTCCTCATGAGGGGAACGACCTCGTTCACTATCGCCTCGGCCCGCTCGCGCGCCGGCAGCTCCCCGATGCGGGCTTTCATGGCGGCAAGATTTTCGGCGTCCTTGATCAGCTCGACCTTGGTCTTGCCCAGCGACTTGATGAAGCCCTTCCACTCCGAGCCCTCCGGGAACTTCTCACCGTCGAGCGCGGACAGGGACTCCTTCTCGAGTATCATCTGCTTGGATATGGCCGGCAGCACGCCCTCGTGCAGCATGCCGAAGAGCAGCGCGAGTTCGACCTCTATCGCGGTGCAGAACGACTCCATGCGGATGTCGTGTATGCCCTCTATCTCGTTTTTCTTGTAAACGCCGAGTTCTTCCAGTATCTCCACCGTGGACGGCTCTAGCATCAGGTCGATGGCCTGCGGGGTGGTCTTCGATTTGATGAGGCCCCTCTTCTCGGCTTCCGCCTGCCACTCGGCAGTATAAGCGTCGCCCTCGAAGATGATGTTCTTCGCGTCCTTCATGAGATCGATTATGACCTCGATGGCGGCGTCCAATGGGTCGCTTCCGGCTTCGACTTTCTTCTCCATCAGAGATGAGACCGACTTGATGCCCCAGCTCCATATCGTCGCGAGCGCCGTCACCGGCAGGGCGAGCGCCTGAGACGCGCCGGGGACGCGGAACTCGAACTTGTCCCCGGTGAAGGCGACCGGACTCGTCCTGTTGCGGTCGCTTTCGAACGCGTTTATCCTAGCGAGCTTGGCAAGCCCCAGGTCCAAGGTCGGGCGTTTTTTGAACTCGGCCGAGCCGTGCTCTATCTCCTGGAACATGGCGGTCAGGGCCTCGCCGAGGTATACGCTTATTATCGCTGGGGGCGCCTCGTGCCCGCCGAGACGGTACATGTTGCCGGGAGTCGCGTTCACGGCGTGCAGGAATCCAAAGTGCTTCGATATCCCGTAAACCAGCGACGTCAGGAAGGTCAGGAAGACCACGTTCTTGCGATGGTTCGTCGATGGCTTCAGCAAGTTGCGCCCCTCGCTGTCCATGAGCGAGAAATTGAGGTGCTTGCCGCTCCCGTTCATGTGGTCGAACGGCTTCTCGTGGAAGAGCAGGCGGAGGTCGTGCTCCCTCGCCCGCTTGCGCATGGCCTCCATGATGATCTGGTTCTGGTCGCAGGCGATGTTGGCCTCTGCGTAAAGGGGCGCGAACTCGAACTGGCAGCGGGCGACCTCGTTATGCCGCGTGGCGAGCGATATTCCGAGCTTTGCCAGGTCCCGCTCCACATCCTCCATGTAAGACAGCACCCTAGATGAGATCGAGCCGAAATAATGATGGTCGAGCTTCTGATCTTTCGCCGGCTGCGCCCCGATGATCGTCCTGCCGCAGAAACGGATGTCCGGGCGTTTCTGCGCCCTCGGCCTGTCGAGCAGGAAATACTCCTGCTCGGCGCCTACGGTCATGCGGACGTACTTCACGCCCCTCTGGCCGAAGACGCGCAGCAGCTTCAAAGACTGGGTCTCCAGCGAGTCGAGCGCCCGCAGCAGCCCGGTCTTGAGATCGAGCGGGGTGCCGTCGAACGACAGGAAGACCGACGGGATGCAAAGCGTGCCGCCCTTTTTCGTCTTGACGATGAAAGCGTTGCTACTGGTGTCCCATACGCTGTAGCCGCGCGCCTCGAACGTCGAGCGCCGGCCGGCCGACGGGAAGGACGACGCGTCTGGCTCGCCCTGCATGAGGTCGGAGCCCTTGAACGTCTCGAGCGGGGTGCCGTCGTCCGACGGCAGCGTGAACGCCATGTGCTTCTCCGCCGTGTTCTCGGTGAGAGGGTGGAACCAGTGCGCCCAGTGAGTGGCCCCGTTCGCGATAGCCCACTCCTTCATAGCCATTGCCACTATGTCGGCGTCGCCTGGGTCTATCGGCTTTCTACCGACCATTGCCTCCTCGAGGTTCGCGTAAACGTTCTTCGGAAGATGCTCCTTCATCGCCCGCTTGTCGAACACGAGCGACCCGAAGATGTCCCTCACGCGGTCAAAACCTTCACTTTTTTTACCAGACTCCGCACAACATTCACCCATGCCTAGCCACCTCCCGATATTATTAAACAACTACAATCCCATGCTCTGCAACCACGACAACAAAAAACCCCGCATAAATTGCTTGCAAAATCAACTTACGCAGGGTAACACTTCTTTTATGCAAAATCAAGAGGGGTTTCAAAAAAGTCTGTCACTCATCCGTGGAGACGACCCGCCTCACCTCGTGCATCGGCAGATTTTTCGACCTAGATATCTCGGCCATGTCCTCGTATTCCGGGGCGCGCCTCAGGGTTTCCACGCCAAGCCTGACTTCTTTGAACCGCACGTCGCCAAGCGCGGTGTGCCGGACCTCCGTATGCCGTTCGAGCGACACTCTTCTGGTGCCTATGATTCTGACGCCTATCGTCGAAGTCTCCCTGACCATCGCCTCGGCGCACATGTCCTCGCTGCCTTTTTTGGCAAGGCAGCAGAGCTTGACCGCCGGACGCCCCTTTTTCATCAAAATATTCTCGCACCACACGTCGAGGGCCCCGGCTGCGAACAGGCGTTCGATCGCGATGCCGTAATCCTGCGGGTTCATGTCGTCGATGTTCGCCTCGAGCAACGATGGCTCGTCGCGGAGCATGAGCGGCGCAGGCTTTTTTTCGGTCTGGAGGAGCATCGCCCGCAGGACGTTCGGCAGCTCCGGCGTGTCCTTGCCGCCGAGCCCCGTCCCGGTGCATATTATCGAACCCTCCGGCAGGGGACGGAAACCGTCCTCGCCGACGAGCGCGCGCAGCATCAGCGCCCCGGTCGGCGTGGTGCGCTCCATCGGCTCTCCGGCGGAAAATATTTTAAGCCCCCGCAATAGCTCGGCGGTGGCGGGCGCAGGGACGGGGAGAACCCCGTGCGCGCATCTGACCGTGCCGGCGCCGACGTTGACCGGAGACGACATCACAGCCGGCCATCCGAGGCACTCCATGACCAGCATAGCCCCGACGATATCGACTATCGAGTCTATGGCCCCGACCTCGTGAAAGTGGACTTCCTCCGGGGAGATGCCGTGGACCCTCGCCTCCGCCTCCGCGAGCAGGGTGAACGCGCCCTCCGCCGCGCTCCGGACCTCAGGGGATATGTCGCTCTCTGACAGGATGCCGAATATGTGCGATATGCCGCGATGAGGGTGATGATCGTGGGTGAGGACGTCAACTTTGGTCCCGGCTATTCCGGCACGCTCCCCCTTCGCGGAGCGCACCTCGAAGTCAGGCGCGGCGATTTTCCCGCAGAGCCGGCTCAAGTCAAAATCAGGGTTCGTCTTACCCGCTATTTCAGAAAGCGCCCCGAGGAACATGTCGCCGGATATCCCCGAGCCAGCGTCCAGATAAATTATCTTCTCTCCCGAAACATTCATTTAAAATCCCCCCATCTTCATCCGCGGCTAACGCCCATCAGACTGGCTTGGGCTCTGCACGCGTCGGCATATTGCCTGAACAGGCGCTCGGCGTGGGCGTGGTGCCTCCACAAGCGCTCCGGGTGCCACTGAACCCCTATCGTGAACGGGTGCATTTCAATGGAGGTGCCATCCGGCTCTATAGCCTCGATTATGCCGTCGCTCGAATGCGCCGACGCCTTAAAGCCGGGGGCCACGCCCTTCACGGCCTGGTGGTGGAACGAGTTGACGCCTATCGACACGAACCCGCCCTCGTCCGCGTTTTCGTCGAGTTCTTCCGGCGCGAGCAGGATGCAGGCAATTTTGGAGTCGCGGGAGAAGGTTATCTTATGAACCGTCGAATATGACGCCGCCTTCTGGCTGTGCATCAGCACGCTCCCGTCCCGATGCTGTTTTCCGATGTCCTGAAACAGCGTTCCCCCCATGGCGACGTTCAGGAGCTGCACGCCTCGGCAAATTCCAAGTATCGGTTTTTTCATGCGCGCCGCGCATTTGGCGAGCGCCAATTCGAATCTGTCGCGCTCCTCGGAAAAGCTTCCGTTGTAGGGCATGTTGTCCTCGCCGTATATGGCCGCGTCAACGTCGTTCCCGCCGGAGAGGAGCAGACCGTCGGCGTTATGCAGCGCGCGCGCCGCGAGCGGGCCGTACAAATGCTTCAGATTGATGTCGGGCAGCGGTATGATCATCGGCACGCAGCCGGCGTTGTAAACGGCCTCCACGTAGCTCGAATAGATGTTTTGCACTCCCGGGGAATCGTCGTCCACGTTTGCCCCTATTCCAACGACCGGGTAATCCAACGCTTCCTCCACCATAACGCCCCCTTAACCCGCCTGAATTTTTCGCGCGCACGTGCGAATTTTCGCCCATTATACATCAAGTATCAGGTTCAAGAACTTGGCTTCCACCCACGTAAGCGCTTGCTACAATCATTGATCTATATAAACACCAGTATGGCTTTCACCGTTTCAGGTTGATTTATTCAAGGCTTACGAGTATATTAAAAACAATGGTGGTTCTGGTATCAATCGGTTAGTTGAGGTGCGTTGCGTGAAAATATACATGGATGTGTGCTGTTTAAATCGTCCATTTGATGATTTAGCACAAGACAGGATACAATTTGAATCGGACGCGGTATTGTCTATCATCGCGCGCTGCGAGTCTGGGCAATGGAGGCTTGTGTCCAGCGAGGTCATTGATTTGGAAATTAAGAGGCAAACCGATTTGGAAAGGCTAAAAAAAGTACAGGCGCTTTGCTCCGCTTCCAGAGAACGGCTGATTTTAACCGAAGCGGCACAAAGCAGGGCCAAAGAGTTCCAAAAACATGGTATAAAGGTACTGGACAGCCTGCATTTGGCGATAGCCGAAATATGGCGCATAGATGTTTTTCTGACAACAGATGACGCGCTGCTCCGGGCAGCGGGGCGGATTGCGGTAAGGATGGTTGTGGCAAATCCCGTCACATGGCTGATGGAGGTGTTACGAAATGAACGGTAACGTGGTTATTGATTACAGGAATCCAAGCATCATACGCAAAATGGGGATTGAAGCCCTTACAAAAGAGCTTGGGCCTGTCGGTATGGCCTATTTCATCCAGCAGTTTGACAGAGGCGAGGGCGACTACACCGCAGAACGCGAGAGATTGATAGCAGATGTCACAATGGAAGACGCCTTGCGCGAATTGGAAGACATGCGCGAACGAGAAGATAGTTAAAACGACGATACGTTGTTCCCATAATAGCCCATCGTGACTGGGGGAGTGCTTCACTCTCAAAAGCACCCCCTCCACCGTACATCCTGTCCCCTCTCCCTCATTGGAGTTTAAGCTCGCTATTTTTGATGTTTAAGGAACCGCCGCTCTCCTCGATTGCCCCCTTCATTTGCCGTACATCGCGCGAAGGCGCGGCTTTTCTATCTTGCCGGTCGGGTTGCGCGGGACCGGCGCGAAGATAAACCGCCGGGGCCGCTTGTACCTTGGCAGCGCCTCGCAATGGGAGGCCAGCTCGCCCTCGGAGGCAATCGCCCCATCTTTGAGGGCCACTATGGCTATCGGAACCTCCACCAGCCTTTTGTCGTAGCCGCCTATCACCGCTACGTCCTTCACCTTATCGAAGGATCGTATGTGATCCTCGATCTGGATGGGGAATATGTTCTCGCCCCCGCTGATTATCAAGTCCTTCTTGCGGTCGACTAGAAATATGAAGCCATCCTCGTCCTCGTACCCCATGTCGCCGGTAAACAGCCACCCGTCCTTCAAAACCGCCGCCGTGGACTCCTCGTCGCGATGGTAGCGTTTCATGACGCCCGGGCCTCTCACTGTCAGCTCGCCGACAACCCCCGCCGCCACCGGCTGCCCCAGGTCGGACACGATCTTCGCCTGCCAGCCGGCGCCCGCCCTGCCGATAGCGCCGACCTTATGCGTGTTCTCGACGCCGAGATGGACGCACCCGGGCCCCATCGATTCGCTGAGCCCGTAATTGGTGTCGTACTGCTGGTCGGGGAAATACTTCCTCCATCGGCGTATCAGCTCGACCGGCACTGGCTGGGCCCCTATGTGCATCAGGCGCCATTGGCTGAGTTGATAGTCATTTAAATCCAGATTTCCGCTTTCCACCTCCTGCAAGATGTCCTGCACCCACGGGACCAGCATGAAAGCGATGGTAACGCCTTCGCCCGAGGCCGCGCGCAGTATGGACTCCGGACGCCCGTC
>JAISQC010000204.1 GCA_031274465.1 Synergistaceae bacterium
AATCCGCACCTGCCAGGCCATTGCTCTGGCTTCTTTCGATTCCATCTGCATCCCCCCTACTTCTTGACTCTGGAGGAGCGTTCCTGGCCGGCGTGCCCGCCGAACCTGCGGGTCGGCGAGAATTCGCCGAGCTTGTGCCCGATCATGTTGTCGCTGATGTACACCGGAATGTGAATCTTTCCATTGTGCACGGCGATCGTGTGCCCGATCATCTCAGGCGTTATGCTGGAACGGCGCGCCCACGACTTGACCACTCTTTTCTTGCCGGATTCGTTCATGTCCTCGATGCGCTTCAAGAGCTTGGCATCGACGTAAGGTCCCTTCTTTAACGAACGAGCCATATCATATGATCCTCCTTGACGCTACTTGCTGCGCCTGCGGACTATAAACTTGTCCGAAGGCTTGCGTTTACGGGTTCTGTAGCCCTTTGCGGGGGTGCCCCAGGGCGACACCGGGTGTTTGTGGGACTTGCTCCGCCCCTCGCCTCCGCCCATGGGATGGTCGACAGGGTTCATCACCATGCCGCGGACGTGCGGGCGGCGGCCCTTCCATCGGGTGCGGCCCGCCTTGCCGTAAACGATGTTTTCATGTTCCTCGTTGCCGACCTGCCCGATGGTGGCGGTGCATTCAAGAAGTATGAGGCGAAGCTCGCTCGACGGCATCCGGACGAAAGCGTACTTGCCCTCCTTCGCCATAAGCTGGGCCGAGACTCCCGCCGAACGCACGGCGACCCCGCCGCGGCCCGGCTCGATCTCTATGTTGTGGATGACCGTTCCATCAGGTATATGCTTCAGCTTCAGCGCGTTGCCCGGCTTGATGTCAGCCTCGGGGCCGGCCACAATTTCATCGCCGACGGACAAGCCGACCGGCGCCAGAATATAGCGTTTCTCCCCGTCCTTGTAATTGACGAGCGCGATGCGGGCGGAACGGTTGGGATCATACTCTATTGAAGCTATCTTGCCCGGCACGCCGATTTTGTCGCGTTTGAAATCTATTATCCTGTAGATTTTTCGCGACCCGCCGCCACGATGGCGCATGGTCACCCTGCCGACGTTGTTGCGCCCGGCGTGGTTCTTTAGGGACTCAGTCAGGCTGCGCTCGGGAGTGGTCTTTGTCACTTCCGAGAAATCCGGGCTTGTCATGAAGCGGCGGCCCGGCGTGGTGGGGCGATATTTTTTTATGCCCATTTACCGATTCCCCCTTAAATTCCCGCGCCGTCGAAGAACTCGATGCGCTGGCCGGCGATGAGCGTGACAATCGCCTTTTTCCAGGATTTCGACCGCCCCAAAAACCGGCCCATTCTCTTTGGCTTCGGGTGTATGTTGACCGTGTGCACGCTCGAGACCTTGACTTTAAAGACTTCCTCCACCGCGTTGCGTATCTCGATCTTGTTCGCCTCTCGCATAACCTCGAACGTATACTTGTTCTGAGACATCATTCTGCTGCTTTTCTCGGTGATAATCGGACGCACGATTATATCGTGGGCATTGGCGATCATGCGAACACCTCCTCCAGTTTGCGCACGGCTTCCGGCGTGGCGATGAGCTTCACGTGGTTTAGGACATCGTACACATTGATGCTGTCTACGTGCAAAACCAGCGCCCCCGGGATGTTGCCCGCGGATTTTATCACCGGGGCGCAGCTCTCGTGAAGCAGGAAAAGAGGCTTGGAGTCGACATCGACCGACTTCAGGAATTTGACCATTTCCTTCGTCTTAGGCCCGTCGAGCTTGAACCTGTCGATGACGATCATGTTGTTCTCCTGAACCTTGAGAGAGAGCGCGCTCTTGAGAGCCAGCCTTCGCACCTTCTTATTTACTTTCTGATGATAATCGCGAGGGTGCGGCCCGTGGGCCACTCCACCGCCGACCCATACGGGCGAGCTGTTGCTGCCGGCGCGCGCCCGTCCGGTGTGCTTCTGTCGCCACGGTTTGCGGCCGCCTCCGCGGACGTCGCCGCGATTTTTCGTATTGTGAGTCCCCACCCTCATGTTGGCGAGATGCGCGACCACAACCTGGTGCATCGCCGGAACGTGGATGGGAGCCTCGAATACGTCTCCGGAGACCTCGAAATCCCCGATCAATTCTCCCTTGAAATTAAACTGCTTGACGATAGGCATTTTATCCAACTCCCTAAGCGGTCTTGTAGATGAGGACGAGCCCGTCATTCGCCCCGGGAACGGAACCCTCGATCAGGATCAGGTTGTTCTCCGCGTCGACGGCGAAAACTTTGAGCCCCTTCGTCGTGACCTGCTCGCCGCCCATGCGCCCAGCCATTTTTTTGCCCTTCCAGATGTGGCCGGGATAGCTGTTGGCACCGCTCGAGCCGGGCTTTCTGTGCACTTTGGAAGCGCCGTGGCTCGCGGGGCCGCCGCTGAAATGGTGCCTTTTCATTACGCCGGCGAACCCTTTGCCCTTGCTAGTTCCGCGAACGTCGACCTTTTCCCCCCCGCTGAACAAATCGACCGTAATGACCTGCCCTACCGAATAGCCGGAGGCGTCGTCGACGCGAAATTCCCGCAGGACTTTTTTGGGGGATACTCCCTGACGGTCGAAGTATCCTTTTTGGGGTTTGTTTACGTGGCTTGGCTTTTCATCGAGAAACCCAAGCTGCACTGCCGAATAGCTGTTTTTTTCCGGGGTGCGGACGGCGACGACCGGACAGGGCCCGGCTTCTATAATCGTCACCGGAACCGCTCTGCCATCATCGGCAAATACCTGCGTCATGCCCACTTTCTTCCCCAGAACACCAATGCTCATGCCGTTCACTCCTTTGTTGGATCAGGCCCGATTTACAGCTTGATCTGTATGTCGACCCCGGAAGGAAGGTTGAGTTGCATCAACGCCTCCATTGTCTTCTGCGTGGGGTCGATAATATCTATCAGGCGTTTGTGGGTCCTTACCTCGTACTGCTCACGCGCGTCTTTGTCCTTGTGGGGGGACTTGAGAACTGTGAGTTTCTTGTTCTCCGTGGGCAGAGGAATGGGCCCGAACACCTTTGCGCCTGTGCGCCCCGCCGTGTCTGCTATCTGAACGGCCGAAGCGTCCAGCACTCTGTGGTCGAAAGCCTTTAGTTTAATCCGAATATTTTTTGCCACTTCCATCCCTCCAGGGATCAGAATTATTCCACAATCTCCGTGACGACGCCCGCGCCTACCGTGCGGCCGCCCTCGCGCACCGCGAACCGAAGCCCGGGCTCCATCGCTATCGGCGCTATCAGCTTCACCTCGAACGTGCTGCTGTCACCGGGCATCACCATCTCAACCCCCTCCGC
>JAISQC010000245.1 GCA_031274465.1 Synergistaceae bacterium
GTGGAGACGGTGGGCGACGATTTCCCCGTAGTCGTCCTGGCGGACGGCCTCGGCAGCGGAGTGAAGGCAAACATACTCTCCACTCTGACGGCCAAGATCATTTCCACGATGGCCTCCCGAAATATGAGCATAGAGCATTGCGTTTCTGCCATCGCGGCGACGCTGCCGGTTTGTTCGATACGCCGTGTCGCTTACTCGACGTTTACTATAATTAAAATTTCAGGCAGAGACGATATCCCGGGCGAGCTGGAGGCCGAGATAATCCAATACGACAACCCGCACGCGATAATGCTTCGCGACGGTAAAAACGTCGATTACCCAAGGGCTTGGGAGACGATTGACGGAAAGAAGATTTTCAAATCCAAAATAAAGGTTCGGGAGAGCGATGTCTTTATAGCCATGAGCGACGGAGTCGTCCACGCCGGGATGGGCAGCAGGCTCAGTTTTGGCTGGCAGAGGGAAAACGTCATTCGCTTCATAGAGGGCAAATACCATGAAGAATACACCGCCAAAACCTTGAGCACCATACTGACCGACGAATGCAGCGCTCTCTACGACGACAAGCCGGGCGACGACACGACCGTCTGCACTGCGAAGATACGGCGCCGGAAGCCGGTGAACCTGCTTATAGGCCCGCCGAACAACCCCGACGACGACGACAAGATGATGTCGCTTTTCTTTTCGAAGGAGGGCAAACACATAGTCTGTGGGGGAACGACATGCACGGTTGCCTCCAGATATCTCGGCAGCGAGCTGAAAATCTCCATTGACGGATATTCAGACCCTGGGATACCCCCCACAGCCTACATCGATGGGATCGACCTGGCGACCGAGGGGGTGATAACGATGAGCAGAGTGCTCGAATATTCGAGGGATTATCTCGCCGGCAACTCCCATTACAACGAATGGCGCCGAAACGGGGACGGCGCTTCGCAGATAGCGCGCATCCTGTTCGAGGAGTCGACCGACATCAACTTTTATGTAGGGCGGGCCATCAACGCGGCGCACCAGAACCCCAGCCTGCCGATCGGCTTCAACATAAAGATGCGGCTTGTGGAAGAGCTCTCGGAATCGCTCAAGGCAATGGGCAAGCGAATAAAGGTAAGTTATTTTTAGGGAACCGCTGATCAAATGTTCTTCGAACGCAATGGAGCCAGGCGGATTGCGGCCGTAGAACCATGGAGGTCTTTTTATGAGTGAAGAGTTCGATTTCCAGGCTATCGACGAAATAGCCGAAGGGATAGGTTTCGCCCCGAGCTCGATAATCGCGATACTTCAGGGCGTACAGGAAAAATTTCGCTATTTGCCGAGGGAGGTATTCCCGCACCTGTCCAAAAAACTAGGCGTAAGCGAAGCGAGAATATACAGCGTCGCCACGTTTTACGAGAATTTTTCCCTCGAACCCAAGGGAAAGTTCGTGATAAAAATTTGCGACGGCACCGCGTGCCACGTCAGGAAATCCATCCCGATACTCGACCGGATGAGATTGGAGCTCGAGCTGTCGGAGGAGAAGGTCACCACCGATGACCTCGGCTTTACGGTGGAGACAGTGTCGTGCCTCGGCGCGTGCGGCCTTGCGCCGGTGCTTACGGTAAACGAGAGAGTGTACCCGAGCATGACGCCTGAGCGGGCTTCGGAGTTGCTCGCAAGGCTAAAGGGGGAACTCGCGTGAGGCTTAAAAACAGGGACGCCCTTATTTCGATGCGCGAAAAAAGCGCGCGCGCCGTGAGGGCGGAGAAAAAGCGCATTCTGATATGTACTGGCAACGGGTGCGTCGCTAGCGGGGCTATGGAGGTATACGAACGTTTCAGGGATGAACTGGAAGCATCAGGGCTTTCATGGTCCGTCGACCTGATGGAGGATGGGCACGATATCGGCCTCAAACGCAGCGGATGCCACGGGCTCTGCGAGATGAGCGTCCTTGTCCGCGTGGAGCCTGAGGGCTATCTGTACGTGAAGGTTCGCCCCGAGGACTGCCCCGAGATAATCGAGTGCAGCGTCAGAGGGAACCGTTGCGTCGAACGGCTCGTTCACAGCAAAGGCGGGGTCTCGTCGAGGCGGCAGGAGGAGATACCGTTCTACAAAAAACAGGACAGGCTTGTCCTGGAGCACTGCGGGCATATCGACGCCAACTCGATACAGGAATATTTCAGCGTCGGGGGATACCGGGCGCTGGAGAAGGCTCTGTTTGAAATGACCCCTGACGAAATAGTGGGCGAGGTGAGCGAGTCGAACCTGCGGGGCAGAGGCGGGGGCGGCTTCAAGACGGGGCGCAAGTGGGAGCAGGTCAGGCGCCAGAAGGCAAATCCGAAGTATGTCGTCTGCAACGGCGATGAGGGTGATCCCGGCGCGTTTATGGACAGCAGCATCATGGGAAGCGACCCGCACAGAATGCTGGAGGGAATGATTATAGCCGGCCTTGCCTGCGGTTCGAGCGAGGGTTACATCTACGTGAGGGCTGAGTACCCTCTCGCGGTGTCGCGCCTCAAAACGGCGATAGCGCAAGCGGAGGAGCATGGGCTGCTCGGGAGCGACATACTCGGCAGCGGGTTCTCGTTCCGCGTCCACGTCAACAGGGGCGCCGGGGCTTTCGTGTGCGGCGAGGGGAGCGCGCTCACGGCCTCCATTGAGGGCAAGCGCGGGATGCCGCGCGTCAAGCCGCCCCGCACGGTCGAACACGGCCTGTTCGATATGCCTACCGTGCTCAACAACGTCGAGACGTTCGCCAATGTGCCGGTCATCATAGAGAACGGCGCGAAGTTTTATCGTTCGATAGGGCCGGAAAACAGCCCAGGAACAAAGACGTACTCGCTGACCGGCAACGTCCTGAACACGGGGCTCATAGAGGTGCCGATGGGGACGACGCTTCGCGAGGTCATATTCGACGTTGGAGGGGGAATGCGTGGGGGCGCGGAGTTCAAGGCCGTCCAGATAGGCGGCCCGTCTGGGGGGTGTCTTACCAAGGAGCACCTAGATCTCGAGATGGACTTCGACTCGCTGAAGAAAGTCGGCGCGATGGTAGGCTCGGGAGGGCTGGTCATCATGGACTCGGACACATGCATGGTCGAAGTGGCGCGTTTTTTTATGAACTTCACCCAGAACGAGTCCTGCGGAAAGTGCATACCGTGCCGCGAGGGAACGAAACGAATGCTTCGCATACTGGATCGCATCGTCTCCGGGGAGGGCAGGGATGGCGACATTGACCTGCTGCTCGACCTGGCTGACCTCATATCCAACACTGCGCTCTGCGGATTGGGCAAGACCGCAGCGGGCCCGGTATTGAGCACCATAAAGTATTTT
>JAISQC010000275.1 GCA_031274465.1 Synergistaceae bacterium
TTCATCGCCCTGCTTCTCATAAACACGCCGATAGCGTTTGTAATAGGGATCGCCGGCGTGGCGTGGTTCTTCACACACCCTGAGTTTGCCATGGCCATAGCCGTCCAGCGGGTCATCGCCCAGACTCAGTCGATCCCGTTTCTGGCCGTGCCCTTCTTTATATTTGCCGGCAACCTGATGAACCGCACCGGCATAACGAAAAACCTGATAAGCTTCTCCCGCCTGCTGACGCGCCGCATGACAGGGGGAATCGCTCAGGTGTCAGTGCTGCTCTCCACCCTCATGGGAGGCGTCTCCGGTTCGGCCGTGGCCGATGCCTCGATGGAGGCCCGGATCCTTGGCCCTGAGATGATAAAACGGGGATACTCGAAGGGATACGCAGGCGGCGTCATCTGCCTGACGTCCCTAATTACAGCGACCATCCCGCCCTCGCTCGGCCTCATCCTGTACGGGTTCGTGGGGGGCGTTTCGATAGGAAAGCTGTTCATAGCGGGCATAATCCCGGGTCTGATGATGATGGCAGCATTAATGTTCACGGTGTCCGTGACGGCGAGGCGCAGGAAGTACGACCTGCCCGATCCCGACGCCAAGGCCCCTACGATCGCTGAAATATTGCGCGAGCTCAAGAAGTCGATATGGGCCCTCATGTTCCCCATCATACTGATCGTCGGGATAAGGTTCGGCCTCTTCACCCCGACTGAGGCCGGCGCATTCGCGGTCGTGTACGCCCTGTTCGTAGGCGTTTTCATTTACAGGGAGCTTACTTGGAGGGGCTTTATAGCCGCCCTCAAGGACTCGTTCATAGACAACGGCGGCATAATCCTCATTATATCGCTGTCGGGAATATTCGGATACGCGCTCACCGTGGAAAAGACGCCAGCGATGCTGGGTTCCCTCCTGTTCGGCATATCGTCCAACCCGAGCGTCCTGATGGTGATAATAGTGCTGTTCCTCGTAGTGTCCGGCATGTTCATAGACAGCAACGTCAACATCCTGCTGCTCACGCCCATATTCTTGCCAGTGCTGTCTCAGATGGGCGTGGACCCGGTTCACTTCGGCATCGTGATGATGACGGTGGTCACAATGGGCTGCATGACGCCGCCCGTCGGAACCGCCCTTTATACCGTGTGCGACATCCTCGACTGTCCTGTGGAGCAGTACTTCGCGGATACGATGCCCTTCTACGCCGCCGTGATAGCGCTCGATATTTTGCTGATCTTCATACCGGGCATCGTGATGTGGCTTCCGAACCTCGTGTTCGGCTAACCCGAGGCAAAGAGGGCTTCCATGCTGCGCGTCATGATAATCGGCTGCGGCGCCATCGCCCCGGCGCACGTCGAGGGGTATCTCAAATTCCCCGGCATGTGCAGGATAACCGCGCTCGCTAATCGCTCAATTTCAAGGGCGGACGAGCTCAACTCGCGATACGGGCTTGGCGCGAAAACGGTGAGCGACTACCGGGACGCACTGGGCAACGTGGACATCGTCTCGATCTGCACGCCCCCCCGCGAACACGCAAGCATAGCCCTTGACGCGATAGACGCCGGGTGTCACGCGCTGATCGAAAAACCTATGGCAACCTCCCTCGATGAGTGCGACGCGATAATCGCCTCGTCCAAGAAGGAAAACAGGGTCGTCTCGGTCGTCGCTCAGAGCCGTTTCATAAGCGGCATCCGCAACGCGATCAGCGTCGCGCGGTCGGGCCGCTTCGGCAGGGTGCTCTATGCCAGGGCCAACTCGGTCTGGTACAGGGGAGGGAGCTACTACGACCTCTCGTGGCGCGGCCGCTGGGAGGTCGAGGGCGGAGGCTGCACGCTGAACCACTCGATACACCATATAGACCTGCTGCTGTGGCTCAAAGGTCTTCCCAAGAGCGTCATTTCTGTTCTGGCAAACCTCTCGCACGACAACTCCGAGGAGGAGGATTTCTCGTCCTCGATACTGACGTACTGCGACGGCTCGGTCGCCGAGATAACCAGCAGCCTCGTGTCGCACGGGGAGCCACAGTGCCTGTCCTTCCAGATGGAGCGGGGCGGAATCGCGATACCGTTTGCGGCGCACGCGTCGGCAACGCGCGACAACGGGTTTCCGTACCCCGACGAGACGCGGCGCCGGGAGATAGAGGCCGCGTTCGCCGAATTGCCTACGCTGACGCACGAGAACCACGACGGGCAGATCGCTAACTTCTTGGCCGCGATAAACGGAGACGAGGGGCTGATCGCAGACGCCTCCGACGGCAGGAATTGCATAGAGCTCATCACCGGCATTTACAAATCCGGCGTCGGGCATTCGTCCGTGACGCTTCCGATAGACTGCGGCGACGAATTTTACGGCAACAGATGGCGAGCGTCCGCGCCGCATTTCAATGAGAAGAAAAACGACGTCGCCCACTTCGACGACATGACGATAACTGATTTCAAGGGGAAATTCTGAAGGACTCAATTCATGAGAACGCCCTCGGGCGTTGTTATTCGTCAGTTACGCTGGGCTGTAAATAATAAGATGAGGTGATCTGAATGAAAATGACATTTCGATGGTTTGGTACAAAGAGCGATTCGGTAACGCTGAAGCAGATCAGGCAAATTCCAGGGATGACTGGGATCATGGGATTTCTCGACTATAAGGCAGCCGGGGACGTCTGGTCGGATGAAGAGATAAGGGCGTATGTCGACGAAGTCCATGCCGCCGGTCTTGAGTGCGAGGTGATCGAGAGCGTGAACGTCCACGAGGATATCAAGATGGGCGTTCCCCCACGCGATGAGTATATCCGGAACTATATCACGACCATACGCAATCTGGCGAAATACGGGGTCAAGGTCATCGTGTATAATTTCATGCCGGTGTTCGACTGGCTTAGGACCGATCTTAACCGCGTCATCCCGGAGGACGGCTCGACCAGCCTGTACTTTGACGAGGCCGAACTGGGGGCGATGGGACCGCTCGACATCGTGCGGAAGACTGCGGCGGACAGCCGCGGGTTTTCGCTGCCCGGCTGGGAGCCGGAGCGGATGGCCGAGTTGGAGAACACGCTCGAGCAGTACGAGGGGATGACAGGAGATCACCTGCGGAAAAACTTCAAGTATTTCCTCGACGCGATCATGCCGGTCTGCGAGGAGTGCGGCGTTACCATGGCCTGCCACCCGGATGACCCAGCCTGGCCGCTCTTTGGGCTGCCGCGGATCGTCAACAGCCGAGCGGACCTCGAACAAATCGCCTTGCTGCACGATTCCCCAAAGAACACGCTGTGTCTGTGCACCGGCTCCCTCGGCTCAAACCCGGACAACGATATTCCATCCATCATCAGGACTCTCGGCGCCGCTGGGCGGATCGGCTGCCTGCACATCCGAAACATAAAGCACCTCGGCCATCACCGCTTCCGCGAAGCGAGCCATCTGTCCTCCACCGGGGATCTCGACATGTTCGAGATCGTCAGGGCGGCGCACGACGCCTGCCCCGATGTCTACTTCCGCCCGGATCACGGCCGCATGATCTGGGATGAGACTGGCCGCCCGGGTTACGGCTTATACGACCGCGCACTTGGCGCTACTTATATCAACGGTTTGTGGGAAGCTATCGACAAGCTCTCCCGCTAGGGAAGGTCCGATTTAACGTCAGGGACCCGAAGGGTGAGGGCTATAAAACCACGATCCGCGAAAGAGGCGATCGCCAGATGAAGTCATTTATGGGAGAGGATTTTCTGTTAGGCAGCCAGACCGCGCAGACGCTGTTTGACTCCTACGCCAAAGACTTGCCGGTCTTCGATTATCACAACCATCTTTCGGCCCGGGATATCTTCGAGCGCCGCAGATACGACAATATCGCGCAGCTATGGCTCGGCTTCGACCATTACAAATGGCGCGCTATGCGTTGTTTGGGAATAGACGAGCGATATATCACCGGCAACGCGCCCGACAAGGATAAATTCCTTATGTGGGCCGCGACGGTGGAAAAAATTCCCGGAAATCCATTATATCATTGGACACATCTGGAGCTGCAGCGATATTTCGGCATCAGCCAGCCACTGACCTCGGATAACGCGCACGACGTCTGGACCAGATGCAACGAGATGTTGTCTCGCCCGGGTTATGACGCCATGAGCCTGCTGGAACGCTGCAAGGTCGCGGCTCTCTGCACGACTGACGAGCCGTTTGACACATTGGAGTGGCATATAAAGCTGAGGGAAGACCCTTCGTGCAAAATCAAAGTTCTCCCCGCATACCGGCCGGATCGGTTCATCTCCATCGAATCGGACGGTTTTCCCGAGGCGATAGCGCTGCTCTCGGATCGTCTCGGAATGCGAATAGAGACCCTCGACGACTTGAAGGCGGCACTGCAAGGAGCGTTGGATCACTTCGTCTCGGTTGGTTGCATTCTGGCCGATCATGGTTTTGGGGGCTACCAGTACGGGCGCGGCGGAGACGCCGGGGCCGCTTTTGCCGCTGCGTTGTCAGGCCGCCGCCCCTCCGAGGAACAGATTTTCCAATACAAGGGCGAGTTGCAGCGATTCCTGGCCTCCGAGTATTGCAAGCGCGGCATGGCGATGCAGATGCACATCGGCGCCCAGCGGGACAACAACAGGCCCATGCTGGACCGGCTCGGCCCCAACTGCGGCTGTGACAGCGTGGGGTCAAGCACAGATCCCGCCCTGATAGGGGCATATCTGAACGATCTCGTCTCAGCCGGGACGCTGCCAAATACTGTGCTGTACTGCCTGAACCCGTGCGATAACGCCATGCTGTCCACAATGGCGGCAAATTTCGCCTGCGCACCGGTGAGGGGCAAGGTGCAGTTCGGCAGCGCCTGGTGGTTTTCAGATCACGTGCGCGGCATCCAAAACCAATTGAACGAGCTGATGGAGACCGGCCTGATATCCACTTTCATAGGGATGCTCACGGACTCCCGCTGCCTTACGAGCTTCTGCCGCCATGAATACTTCCGTCGCATCCTGTGCGACAAACTCGGCGACATAATGGAAAGAGGAGAATACCCAAACGACCTCGAAAGAATGGGGAGGATCGTGCGTGACATCTGTTATCACAACGCGGTGTCCTTCATGGGCCTTCATTAAGATGAGGGTTTTGGCTGAAATCGAATTACGGCCGCACTTGGGGAATCGCTAATTATCGGTGCGATATGCTTGAGGCTGTCAATTTAACGAAACGATACGGCAGGACCCTGGCCGTTGATGACGTGAGCTTCTCCATAGGAAAGGGCGAGACTATCGGGCTAATCGGCAGGAACGGCGCGGGCAAGTCGTCTGTCATGAGGATGCTCGCCGGATATATCGCTCCGTCTGGCGGGCGCGTCATGGTGGATGGCGTCGATATGGCGGATGACCACATCACTGCCGCAAGGCGCATCGGCTACATGCCGGAGACGCCCCCCCTGTACCTCGATCTGACGGTGTGGGAGCATATCATGTACGTGGCCTCGCTGCGAGGAATTCGGGGACGCCGAGCGCGCGGGGAGACGGAGAGGGTCTGTGGGGCGGCTGGGGTATCGGACGTCAGGGCCAGGCTAATAAGAAACCTGTCTAAGGGATACCGCCAGCGCGTCGGATTTGCGTCGGCGATGGTCGGCGCCCCGGGGTTGATCATACTGGACGAGCCGACCGCTGGGCTCGACCCGGGACAAATAGCGGACCTGCGCGAGCTGGTCGCGTCTCTGTCGCGGGACGCGTCGTTCGTCATATCCTCCCACATACTGCCTGAGATCTCGTCCATGTGCTCCCGCATCATGATACTTCATCGGGGCCGTCTGGCTGAGGACGGCTCGCCGGAGGAGATCGCGCGGAGGCATTCCGGTCCGCCCGCAGTCGATATGGAGATAACCGGCCCCCCCGACGAAGCGCGCGATGCCGTGGCGCGAGCCGGCGGCGTTATCACGAGCGAGGAGCGCCTCGCCGGGGGCGTGACTCGTTTCAGGATCGCCATCGGAGCGCCTGACGCTGGGGCGTCCGAAGACGGAAGCCTCGCGCTGCGCAGGGCCGTCTTCAAGGCGGTAGCAGGTGGGCGCGGCCTCGCAATCGTGGCGATGAGGCCGGTCGAGCGCACGCTGGAGGACGTGTTCATCGGGATAACGGAGCGAGCCGAATGAGGGGCACACTTCAAAAGGAGCTCAGAACGTACTTTTCAACGATCTCAGGGTACGCCTTCGCGGCGGTTTTTACAGCGATATCCGGCGCGATGTTCGTCATGACGAACCTCATGCCGGCAAACGGGGATATAAAATCATTCTTTTCTTCGTTCTTCCCCTCGATAATGTTCCTGATACCGATCCTCACCATGAGGCTCTACGCCGAGGAGCGCAAGATGAAAACCGACGAGCTCATACTGACCTCCCCGGTTCGCACATCCGATATCGTGGCGGGAAAATTCCTAGCCGCGTTCGCGGTGTTTGCTGGGTGCCTGGCTCTTGCCGCCGTTTTCCCCCTGATTTTGGCTCGTCGCGGAGCGAGCGAGCCGCTTGCGGCGATAGGGGGGTACGCGGGGATGGCGATGCTGGGCGCGTCGCTGATAGCCATCGGGCTTTTTATATCTGTGAGATCCGAGAACCAGATAGCAGCGGCTACCCTGACCTACGCGGTCTTTTTGGCGCTCCACATAGCGGGCGGAGCTAAGTCGGCCGTTGGGAGCGAGGCAATCGCAGCCGCGCTCTCCGCCCTGTCGCCGACGGGACGCTTTATCAGATTCGCGAATGGGATCTTCGACCCCGCCGACGCAATTTTTTTCCTGAGCGTGACGGCTATCTTTTTGTACATGAGCGCGCGCGACGCGGGGTTCACACGCATGGGTCCCGCGCAGCGCCGCCGTAGCCGCGTAATCTTGGCTCTGTCGCTCTGCCTGTTCTTCCTGACGAACGCGTGCGCGTCGCTCTCATCGAAAAAATTCGACCTGGCTTTGGACATGACGGGGGACAAGCTGTACTCAGTCTCCCGAGCCGCGCTCGAATCTGCCGGACGCATTTCCGCCCCCGTCACGCTGACCGTATTCTCAGGCGAATCGGACTTCCCGGACGCGATGGCGGAGATGCTCCGGCGCTTTGCGGGAGCATTTCGCAATGTCATCGTGAAGTATGCCGATCCCTATGAAAACCCCCTGCTCGTGGATCACTACCGACAGATGGGGCACTCTCCGGGAGTGTCGGATATTCTGGTCGAGGGAGATTCGGGCGCGAGGCTGGTCAAGTACGACGACCTGTTCGTCCGAAGGGGCGGCGAAGCGTACGGGATACAGCTCGAACAGCGGGTCGTCAGCGCAATGAGGGCTGTTTCGTCGGGGGAGGGAGGGACGCAAAAATCCGCGGCCTTTACGATGGGGCACAACGAGCGCCCGTCCGCCGCCCTGCGGAACCTGTTCTCGTCGAACGGATACGAGACTTGGGACGCATACGTCGGCCAGGGGATCGATCCGGGCGTCGGCGTAGTCGTTGTCGCGGGTCCGGCTCGCGATTTCGCGCCCGACGAGGCGGACGCCCTCGCGTCGTACCTGTCGGAGGGGGGCAAAGTTATGGCCTTCATCGGCCCGGGGGAGGCGCGGTTTGACAACCTGGGCGCGCTGCTGGCCGGGCGGGGCATTGCTCTCATGGACGATATGGTCGTCGAGGAGCGGGCTTACGCCGCCGGCAGCCCGATAAACATCATCCCCAGGTATGCCCCCCACTCCATCAACCTGTACTTCGCCGACAACCCGTACTACGTCGTGATGCCGGCGTCGCGCGGTTTTGAAATCAGAGGTGGGAGCGCCGGGGCCGGCGGCGCGGAGGCTGTGCTGGTATCTACCTCCGGCTCGTTCGCCGCCCCATCCGCCGGAGCGTCCGAGCCGCAGGGGGCCTCTCGCGGCCCGTTCGCCGTGGCCGCTATCGCAGAACGCGCCGCGCCGTCGGGCCGGAACCAGGCACTGTTCGCGGCTGGGTCGATAGGGATGTACGCCGACGGCATAATGGAAACTCAGGCGTACGCGAACAGGGATTTTCTGGCCTCGGTCCTCAATTACCTGACAGACGGCGATACGGCTGTATCGATTCCGCCTAAGACGATAGCGCCGCCCGCGATAGCCGTGACATGGGGGGCGATTGCCGCGACAGGCTCGATCTTCGTGATGCTCCTGCCGGCTGCGATGCTCGCGGGAGGCGCGTTCATCTGCGCCTCAAGACGCCGCCGATGAGTTGCGTGACGAGGGGCCAACCCGCTTCCGGACGGGCGGCGATCATCGTCCTGTCGGCTGTCTGCGCCGTCATGCTCGTCGCGATGGTTCTGCTGATCAGCTACGATCCCCGCGAGGGCGCGGATGGCCTTGCCTCGCCGCCCGAAGTTTTCGAGATAACGTCGCTCTCCGCCTCGGAGGTCGGAGCGGTAGCCGTCAGCAACTCCGCCGCATCCTACGGACTGCTGAACGACCCGTCCGGCATAAGAGTGGTATCGGGCGCGTCCGGCGACTACAGCGCCTCCGAGCTGCGGGCGTTCGTGTACGCGGCCTGCCATCTCTCTGGCACGAGGGAGATCAAGGACTTGTCG
>JAISQC010000063.1 GCA_031274465.1 Synergistaceae bacterium
TCTTCTTCGCTTATCGGTTTTGGAAATAGCACGTCGTAGTAAAAGCCGTCCTGTATCGATGGCCCCACTCCGAACTGAGCGCCCGGGTAAAGCCTCGCGATTGCCTGAGCCATGAGATGCGACGCGGAATGCCTCAGGATCGCGAGCCCTTCCGGAGACTCCGGCATTATCGGAAGCACCGTTTCGCCTTCGGAAACGACCGCGTGAAGGTCCACGGGCTTGCAGCCGGCTGTGGCGGCGATAGCGCCCGTTATGCCCCGCCCTTTGAAAATATCGAACGGCGTCGTCTGCCCTGCATTGATTTTTTGAGTTTTCGGACCTTCGAAGCTAGCCATGGTATCATCTCCCTCGATTTATTGTATCACTCCGCGTTTTTTTTGCGCAACTGAGGCGGCGCGTCGTGTTAAAATAATTCAATTATCGCTGAAAGGGTTGATCAAATGTCTTCACAGGCATCCACGAAGCTTCTAAAGTCCTCTGACGCGCGCCATCTGCCAGCCGGGGAGACGTTCAAGGGCATATACGCCGTAAACAGCGTGGTTCGGAAGACAGACAAGAACGGAAAGCCGTACTGGGAGATGACCGTCTCGGACGAACAAGGCGTCCTGAGCGCTAAAGTCTGGTCGGATGCGGGCTGGTGGGACAGGTCCACGCCCGAGCTGGAAAACAGGCCCGACGCGCTCACCGAGCAGCAGATAAACGGCCTTCGCGGCTGCGTCGTCGGCATAACCGCCAAGACCGCCGATTTCAGGGGGCAGGTGCAATACAATTTCAATGCCATCTCCCTGCTCAATCAGGAGAAATTCCCCCCATCCAAGTTCATCGCCCATTCCAACATACCGCTGCCGGTGCTGGGGGCGAGGTTCGACGCGCTCGTCGGCGAATGCCGGCAGGAAGTCCGCGATTTCCTGACGTCCGTCTTTGAGGGTCCGCACGGCAAAGCGTTCAGGGAAGCCCCGGCTGCGGTGACGAACCACCACGCGTATGCCCACGGCCTGCTCGAGCACACGGTCACGGTCGCCGAAGCGGCGCGTGCGATTGCCGAGACTTACAAGAACGCATACCCGTCGATCGACGTCTCCATAGTCATAGCTGGGGCGATATTGCACGATTTCGGGAAAATCGCATCTTACGCGATGTCCCCGGTCCCCGAGATGACCCTCAGCGGGGCGGTGCTGGATCACATAGCTCTCGGCTACGCGGAGTTCGTTCGGCTCGCGGGCGAGGCGAATTTTCCGAGCGACCTCACCCTCCATATAGGGCACATAATATTGAGCCACCATGGGCAGAAGGAATTTGGGTCCCCGGTGCTTCCCGCCACTGCCGAAGCGCTCGTGGTGGCGGCCGCAGACGAGCTGGATTTCCGCCTCTTCTGCTGGAATGACGCGACGGCCGATCTTCCGGCGGGGCATAATATATCGGCTTTTCACAACGTTACCGGGAGACGTTTTTGGCGGCCCGGCGAGAAAAGCGATGAGGCATCCTGAAAAGGGCGCTTTCAAGGCGACGAGGGATCAAGCCGACAGGAGGCTCGACCGCGTTCTCAGGGGGCTTTTCAGGGAAGTCCCTCTGGGAAGCATAATGAAGGCGGTGCGGGATGGCTCAGTCCGGGTGAACGGGCTTGCCTGCAAAGGTTGCGACAGGCTGTCGGAAGGGGACGCGGTGACGCTTCCATGGCCGGTGCGAGACGAGTTTCACGAACCGCCCTCGGGGGAAGCCCGCAGTACGCCCGCGCTCTGCCCCGAAGCTCCCACCATATTCAAAAACGGCGATATCTGGTGCGTGGACAAGCCGGCAGGGTTGCTCTCTCAGCCGGACCGCGCCGGCGGAGACTCCCTGATAACGAGGGCATGGAAGGCGCTGAATTGGGTTAGAAACGATTTCAGGCCAGCCGTCATCGGAAGGCTCGACCGCAACGTCTCCGGGGTCGTGGCAATCGCGCTCAACGCCCCAGCGCTCCGCGCGATGTCGGAGTCGATGCGCGCGTCCGAGATAAGGAAAATTTACCTGGCCGTGGTGAGCGGCGACGCTCCGACGGATGGGGAAATTTCGATCCCGCTGCACAAAGAGGCAGATGGGAATTTCGTGCGCGCGGCGCGCCCCTCTGAAGCCGGGCTTAATGCCCTGACGCGGTTTCGCAAGCTTAGGTCGAACGGGAAATATTCGTTGCTCGAAGTGGAGCTTCTGACGGGCCGCCCGCATCAGGCGAGAGTGCACCTCGCCTGCGCGGGGCACCCAATAGTTGGGGACCGCAAGTACGGAGCTCGCGCCTGCCGCGCGTTTGCCGACAGGCCGATGCTTCATTCATTTTCGATGTCGTTCCCCGACTCCTCCCATCTGCCGGAAGGCGTGAGGGGGCTAGTGGCAGTCTCCCCGGCGCCGCAATTTTTTTTGACCCTCGTTTCGCAGAGATAAACGCATACTATAAAATATCGATAATGTTCTAAGTATTGTAGAAAAGTCTGAATAATTTTGCACAAAAATACTGCTTTACTTTCGCCGGGAAAGTCATACAATATTTTCAGGAAGGCGTGGCAGAGCTTGGGCACTGCTTTGGCGTGCCCAAAAATTCCGAGGAGGGATAATAGTAATGTCGGTTGTCAAACGCACTTCGAAAAACGTGCTTCTCGATACTGCGCTCGAAAATTTTTACGGAGCGGCGGAGGAAATGGGGCTCGAGGACGGGCTTGTCGAGATTTTGAGCCGTCCCGAGAGGGCAATTTGCGTATCTCTTCCAATAGCCATGGATGACGGAAGCATACGGGTTTTCGAAGGGTACCGCGTGCAGCATTCAACAGCCCTCGGTCCGGCGAAGGGCGGGTTCAGGTATCACCCGGACGTCAACCTAGAGGAGTGCGAGGCATTAGGCAGTCTCATGACGTGGAAGTGCTCCCTCTCGGGAATTCCGTACGGCGGAGGCAAGGGAGGCATCGCCTGCGACCCGCTGGAGCTCTCCATGTCCGAAAAAGAGCGCCTTACCAGAACGTTCGCGGCCCGCGTCGCGCCGATAGTGGGGGAGTGGGAGGACGTTCCTGCGCCGGACGTGAACACGGGCGCTCAGGAGATGGTCTGGTTCATGGATACGATAAGCAAGATGCGCGGCAAGTTCGAGCCGGGCGTCGTAACCGGCAAGCCGATCTCGATCTGGGGCTCGAAGGGAAGGACTGCGGCAACCGGGCTTGGCGTCTCCGCCTGCATCAAAGAGCTGCTCGTCGCTCAAAACATCCCGGTCAAGGGCGCCAGGATAATAATTCAGGGTTTCGGCAACGTGGGCTCGTACGCCGCAAAATTCATGTCGGAAGCAGGCGCCAAGATAGTCGGCATCTCTGACGTGACGGGCGGATACCACGCCCCGGACGGGATAGACGTCAAACGCGCGTTCGACCACGTCACCAATCACCCCAAGAAAATGCTGGAGGGCTTCTCGCAGCCTGGGTTGAAACAGCTCTCGGGCGAGGAGATACTTGAAGTCGAGGCAGACGTCCTCGCCCCTTGCGCCCTCGAAGGGGCGGTCAACGCCAAAAACGCGGGCAAGATCAAAGCGAAGTACATCGTGGAAGGTGCCAACGGCCCGGTCACTCCGGAAGCGGATGAAATTCTGAGCTCCATGGGAATCGTAATCGTGCCGGACTTCCTCGCCAACTCGGGCGGGGTCATCGGCTCATACTTCGAGTGGGTTCAGAACTTGGGCGGCTATTTCTGGACCGAGGACGAATACAACAACAGGCTTATGCCGATAATGACCGACAACTTCCACAGGGTGTGGAACTACTCGAAGACGCACGGCGTCAAGATGCGCCGCGCGGCTTTCCTCGTGGCCATAAAGCGCGTCGCCGACGCGGTGAAGATTCGGGGGACGTTCCTTTAGCCGCAAGGCCGCTATGTTTTACTCGTGCCGCGCATCAAGCAGGAGCCGCCGCAACCCGGCGGCTCCTGCTATAATTGCCTAAGGGGGTGATGCGCTAGATGCAAAGCGGCAGAAGCGTCGAAATTGGCGGGATGCGGTTCGGAGGGGGCGCTCCGGTTCGGGTGGAGAGCATGCTGAAGACGCCGTTGCAGGATTTGGACGGCTGCATATCGGAGTTGGGCGTTTTAAAAAAATCCGGCTGCGAGCTCGCGAGGGCGGCTTTCCCGGACGACGCGCTGAGCGCCCATCTGAAGCGCCTCGTCGCGGCGTCGGATGTCCCGATAATGGCAGACATCCATTTCAATCACAGGTATGCCCTGTCCGCTATCGATTGCGGGGTGGGGTCCATCCGCATAAATCCGGGGAACATGACCGACAGGGCAGGAATCGCGTCGGTAATTTCGGCCGCGGCCGCAAACAACGTCGTCATCAGGATAGGGTCGAACGGAGGGTCGCTGAACAAACGCCAGCTGGAAGCGAGCGGAGGGGACCGGCCAATGGCGCTTGTCCTGGCGGTGGAAGAGCAGTTGCGCGTCATGACGGACGCTGGGTTCGGGAACGTGATAATTTCCGCGAAGTCGAGTTCGGTCCCAGAGACAGTGCGCGCAAATTTCATATTGTCAAAGAGGCATTCATACCCCCTTCACATAGGCATAACGGAGGCGGGCGGCGGAATCAGCGGTGCCGTCAAAAGCGCGGCCGGGCTTGGGATACTCCTTGCGCAGGGGATAGGCGACACAATGAGGGTCAGCCTCACCGGCGACTCGGCAACCGAGGTCGCAATCGCGTACGACATCCTTCGCTCCCTTGGGCTGAGGCGCCGAGGGATAAATCTGATAAGCTGCCCATGCTGTGGCAGGAGGCGGGTGGACGTCGGCTCTTTGGTCGAGAGGGTGAAAGCCATGTTGCCCGAAAACCCCCCGGACGGGATATCGATAGCGGTGATGGGATGCGAGGTAAACGGCCCCCGCGAGGCGGCATCTGCGGACTTGGGCATAGCTGGCACCGGCGCTGGGTTCGTCCTGTTCAAAAAAGGGAAGGCCGTGGCGTCGGGCAAAATCGAAGAGATGGAAAGGATTTTAGCCCCTCAACTGGCCCAGATAACGGGCTGGCCACGGTAGCCCGTTAAGCTTCCGCAGGTTCACCTCCTCCCACAATGGGGGAGGCAAAGTCTTTTCACCCCGCAGTTTTTGGTCTTGGTCCCCTCGGGGAGGGGGCTGTCACGGAGTGACTGGGGGAGTGCCCTTTGCCTTGTAACAATCATTGATCTATCATTTAGCAATAGCCGAAATATGGTGCATAGATGTTTTTCTGACAATAGATGACGCAATACCTCGCGCCACAGGTTCGATTTGATACAGTTAAAATCCAACAGCAAACCACGAAAAATAGGCCTGCAAAGCTTATTCAGGTATCGCCGCAGCGCCGGCGCCATTACGCTGAGCGCCTGCCGTCTTCAGCATCCGGTTCGTTTCCGCAAGGAGGTCTATCCTGCGCACCAGAAATTGG
>JAISQC010000072.1 GCA_031274465.1 Synergistaceae bacterium
CAGGGGAGTTTGTCCATAATTGTCCCGCGCGTTAACATTCGCGCCGTTTTTGATGGCTGCCTGAACCTCGGCTGGTGAACCCTTTTGGCAAAGCTTGAAGAATTCTTCATCGCCCATAGCCGCGCTTGCAGGGTTTGTTGCAATAAAAACGAGAAAAAGCACTGACACAGCATACAAATATTTTTTCACAACGCACACACTCCCTCTTGGATTGTTTATTTTCTGGCGCCTTTTCGTGCTATAATTATTGAGGCTCCGGAAAGGGATGCCCGGATGAGTTCGTAGACTCAACCGGGACTTACACCCGGCTAAGGTCGCCTCAAGATGAGTTTCAGCTTTAGCACCAGAAACAACCACGCTGGACGGCGTGGCTGTTTCTTTTTTTGCGCCTTGGCTTTTGCCTTGGCGCTTGCTTTCGGCTTTTCCCTCATCGGCTCGCCCCCTTCCGCTTGCGCTTCTGTGGGGCGTCCTCTGTGCGCCCCGATGTGTTTCTCCGGGGTCTCGACATGATTATATTCTATTTTCCCAAACTTTATGACTATGTAATCAGGTCAATGCCGAAAGCGTCAAGGATTTTCCGTTGAGTAGGCCCAGTCTCCGTATAGAGTCGCCCGTATATCCCCGAATACTTTATCCGAACGAGAGTCTCCATCAGTTCCATTATTTTCCGCACCGTATAATTTCTTAGTTTCCTGTTCGGACGGATCGTATCGCGAACGCGGCAAATAAAGATAAGAGCGAGAAAGTGGAGGAATATTTTCGCGTCCATTGCGGACGAACTGTGAATCCTGAGACGTTTCATGTCAAGCTGGTTCTTCATGTCGTCAAAGCCTGATTCCACGACCTCCCTTGTCCTGTACGTATGGAGAGCCTCTATAGGATCCTTGATCACCGTGGACAGGATGCCAAAGAAAGCTTATACTTTATGCCGGTTTTGGCCGCTTCTATCGCAAGGCTTGCGTCAAGATCGATTATTTTTCCCAAGCGCATGGCAGAGATTATCCGAGTTGCCACTTTCTTCTCGATGCCGTCTTCTAACAGGCTTACTCGTTCCGCTCGAGAGTTTGAAAACGCTCCTCGCATTCTGCTTCCCATTGTTTGAATTTATCGGCTATTAGTCGCGACATCTTTTTCCCCTCAGCATCATGCAAATATTTCCAGCAGTAATTTGAAGCGGCTCGTTATATACTCGCTTTTTTCCCAGTCCAGACTCATCAGAAGTTCGTTGAAGCGTTTCGTCGACCTGTCGGGGTTCATGATCGAAATTACGGATGAAAATTCTGCTTTCAGCCTTTCACGAGCATGTTGAAGGTATTTGGGTGCCTTGCCGCTCATATGTACCTTGGAAACGTACTGTTTTGCCTCTTTTACAACGTAAGCGTCCTCCTGCGCGTCACTGGAAATCGCGTTCATCAAAACGGTTTCCAAAGCCCCGCTTTCATCGAAGGGAATGATGATCGGGCAAATGCATATATCGTAGTTTTCCTCCTCGACGGCGTAGGTGATCTTATTTTTTATGTTATTGTTCAAGCGGATGTTCCAGCCTAAAACCTGCAACCTGTCTTCAAAACGGCGCAACACCTCATCGATTCCATTTTGATCTCTGTCAGAAACGATAACGATATTCTCAAGGCGTTCGCCCGGATAGTTCACGTTAATTTTATGGATGTCATCCAGCGCGCCTTCAAAACGGTCTTTCCCCCCAACTCCCCATATAGCGAGTTTATCCGAGCCTCTGCGATAAATCTCACGTGTTTCGTTTTGGCCCAATGGGCGAAACGAATACATGGCGGAAATTTTTCCCCTGCATTTGGCGTCATAAGTCCATCTGGGTTCTGAAGGAGAATATTTATGCAACAGATACCCAAGAAAATATACGTCGTCAAAACCTTCGCATAAAATGACTCCGTTCATATCCGCATCTCCATCTCGAACTGTTCGCGAAGTTCACGCGCTTCCATTCCAGACGTGACCTTCACGTAAAATTTCCCATCTTTATTTTTCAGGCGTATCAATCGGATGCGTTCTAATTCGCTGCCAGAGTTTTCGAGCAATTTGTCCACAGCTTCTATGCTATGAGTAGTCAAAAACAGTTGGACGCCCTTTTTTTTCGCGGCGTCGAGGATAAACGCGAAAACTTTTCCCATCGCCGACGTATGGATCGCCGCTTCAAACTCGTCGACGAGGACAACGCCAGATTGAGCCGAAATTATTGCGTTGAGCATCAGCATCGCCTTCTTCATCCCGTCGCCGTACACTGACAATGGTATACTTTTATGTTTGGTTTCGACTATGGGAACAGCCCGTCCCATTTCATTTTCAAGGTAACGCAAATCGGCAATATCCGGCTCGAATTCTTTTAAAAGCCGCACGGCTTGTTCGCGAGCGTCTTTATTGTTGAAAATGTAACGGAAAGAATTATGTTCCATTGGATTTATCATTTGCGCGGAGAATATCGGATTTTCCGTATGCCTGAGAATACTTGGAGAGTATTCATTGATACACAGCATTTCCGTCCGATTGTCGAACGATGTCAAGCGCAAATCTCCGACGAACGTCAATGTCTCAGTTTCTTTTGCGATGTACTTTTTATCTGAAACGCCAATCAACTCGTCGTCTTTAAGCAATTCGTCCCAATTTATCAACTGCATGGCCAACGAGCCCGTCACGGTCATGTCGCAGTTTTGGTTATAGATATTAGCGCCCAGCCGCATTGAATACCGCGCAGACTTAGTTGCGGCAGGGTAATCATTGAACAAATACATGAATGAATCGAGCCTGTTCAAGCCGCTTGAAAAAATAAGCGTACCATACCTCTCTCGTTGGCGAGCGGTTAAAATCAAATTATACGCGCAAGGGTCGCTCAGTATCTGAATCGCTTCCAGTACGCTCGTTTTGCCGGAATTGTTGTCTCCGACGAATATATTGACGTCGCCTAAATCTTTAATATTCATTTCCGTAATACCACGGAACGTCTCTATTGTTAATTCGGCGATATGTTTAACCAATTGAATCACCTCTCGTTTTTAGGGAAACGTTACTAAATCAGCGGATGCCGCTTGAAATCACACGATGTTTCGAAAGAACCAAATCCTCCGCAGTTCCGACGACGCTCAAATTCGGGTGCCGGTCGGCAAATTTTCGGAAATTTCGATCCCGTCGATGGAGACCGTGTTTTTATCCGCGCTCGCCGGACGGATGACCTGTCGCGCGCGCTGCATGTCTTGATGGCGGCGGGTCCGTCAGGCCCAGTCTTCCACTCGCACGCCGATGACCTGCGACAGGCCGGGTTCGGCCAGCGTCACTCCGTACAGTACGTCAGCGCGTTCCATGGTAAGACGCCTGTGTGTCATCACGAATATTTGGCGCTCTTTCGAGGCGTCTTTGGCGAGGTCGGCGAAACGCCTCAGGTTCACCTCGTCGAGCGCTGCGTCAACCTCGTCGAGCACGGCTATCGGGCACGAGGCGACCTCGAGCGATGAGAAGAGGAGCGCTATCGCGGACAGCGACTGCTCGCCTCCCGAGAGCTGGGCTATGCTCGTCGGGTGCTTGCCCGGAGGGCGGGCCACTACGTCCACGCCGCTGTCCCACAGCGACTCGCCCTCTATCATCTCGAGTCTGGCGTCTCCCCCGGTGAAGAGCCTCTGGAACAGGGCGTTGAATTTTTTGTCTATCTCTTCGAGCGCGCGCCTGAATATCGTCCGCGCCTGCTCGTCCGCCTCGGATATGAGGCGCTCCAGCTCCCTCATGCCCTCGCCGACGTCATCGAGCTGCTCTCCCATATATGCCAGACGGTCGCGCAGGCTCCGCTCTTCCGACAGCACCCCCATGTCCACGTCGCCCATCGCCTTGACGCTCCTGTCGCACTCCCTGATAGCCCGCCTCAGGTCGTCCGTGCTTTCGTCCCCGACTGCGTCCGGACCCGGATATGGGTACTGCTCCTCCCAGGTTTGGATTATCTCCGCCCGCTCCCTCGACAGCTCGGCTTTCTCGATGTTCGCGGCGTTCGCCGCAGACGCGGCCTCCCGCACGGCGTTCCGGGCCGCTTCGAGGCGGGCCATCCTTCGGTCGCGCTGGCGCGTTATCGCCTCGTAGCGCTCCTTGAACTCCGCCATCTCTGCCAAGGCTGCCCTCCTGCGCCTCACCGCCTCGCCGACGCGCTTCGAGAGGGACGCGAGGTTCGAGCGGTTGGCCATCGCCTCGCGGTCGCACGACGACAGCTCCGCGTCGAGGTCGGAGATGGCCCGCGTCACCGAACGCGTCTCGGTTGCCATGCGCTCCGCAAGCACGAAACCCGACCGCATCTTTTCCTCCGCGATAGCGACCTTGCTCTTCAGCCGCTCGATCTCCTTCACCATGCCCATGTCGGCCTCGGGCGCGGATTCGCCGATCTCGGAGTCCAATGCCTTCAGGCGGGCGGCGAGGCGGGCGTACGAGGCGCCGCACTCTTTGAGAGACGCCATCAGCGACTCGCGCTCGCTCTTTGCGCGCGCCCGCTCCCTCAAAATCTCTTCCCTGTGAGCGTCGCAGGAGCTTCTGCGGGATGCCAGCTCGCGGATTTCGAGCGATATCTCCTCTTTTTTGGCGGCGGCCGCAGCCTCATCCTCTTCCAGCTTGCCAAATCCGGCGGTGAGCGAATCGACCAAACGCCTGGCCGCCTCCGTCTCCGACTCTAGCCGAGATATCGCGCCCATGATTTCCATGGCCCGGCCGGGTTTCTGCGAGCGCCCCCCGGATATCGTGCCGCCCGGCTGAAAGACGTCTCCGTCCAGCGTGGCGACCGGCCCCCTGAAACCGCCGCGCACCAAAGCCTGGCCGACGGCATAGGCGTCGGCTATCAGCAGGTCGCCCATGATGTGTTCGAGGGCGGGCCTCCAGTGCTCCTCGGATTTTATCAGGTCCATGGCCCACCCGACTATCCCGTCCGAGGGCAGGCGGTAAGACCGGTCGCGCGATCGCGGCTTGCTCCGCTCGAGGGGCAGGAACGTCGCGCGCCCGGCCTGATTTTTCTTGAGCAGGTCTATGCACGCTCCAACCTCGTCCATCGTGTCGGCGAAAATCCAAAACTGCCTGCCGCCGAGAAACCCCTCGAAAGCCGCCGCGTACTCGGTGGGGCACTGAAAGGCGTCGATGGCCACGCGCAGGTTCGCCTTGAGGCGCCCGAGCTTGACAGCGGACGTGACGTGCCGGACGTGGGCCGGGTACACCTCCGTTGCCGCCTGTTCCTGCAGCTCGGCGAGGCGGTTTGACATCTTGGACAGCTCGCGCCTGTTCCTCTGGAGGTCGCTCGACGCGCCTTGCAGTTTCGCGTACAGGTCGCGGTGGAGCGAGGCGGTTTTTTCCTGCTCGTCGAGCAGCTCTCCGTGCCTGCGCTCCAGCGCGTCCATCTCTTTTTTGACCGCTTTGAGCGGGTCTGGGGCCGAGGTCTGGTCCCCGCCGCGCTTGTTGTGCTCGCGCAGCGACGCGCCGATGGATTTGATCCTGCCCCTGAGCGCCGACATCTCCCCTTCGGCCTCCCCGCGCTCGCGGTTGGCCCGTTCCGTTTTCTCGCGTGCGAGGCGGGTTTTCTCCTCGAGCGCGCGATGTTTTTCCTCCGACTCTGCGAGCGATTTTTTGCCCGCCTCCAGCTCTTCGCGGAGAGACTTTTCCTCGGAGCTGAACTTCTCGCCCTCAGCCTTTAGCCCGTCTAGTTTCTCGGCGAGCGCGGCACGCTCCTCCTTTATCCGTGAGGACCTGCGCAGGGCGGAGGTCAGCGCGGCGCCATAGCCGTACGCAGTGCGGGTGAAGCCCGATATCGCGTCCTTCGCGCCGTCTAGCTCCCTTATCTGAAGCTGCCTCGTGTTCGACAGGGCGGCTATGGCGGCGTCGATGCGCGAAACGCTCGAGTCCCACACACCGAGCCAGGCTTCCTTCATCTTGGACGCCTGTGCGAGGCAGGCCATCCGCGCGTCGTTGCCCGCCGCTAACGCCTCGTTAGCGGCCCTCCTCGCCCAATAATAGCTGCGCCTGTAGCCGTCCAGGGCGTCGAGCAGGTCTCTTGCCGCGCGCGCTCGCTCGACCTCGGGCGCTATCTCGTCGTAGCGCGCTTTCAGCTCCGCCGAAAACGTCCTGAGCCTCAGATATTCCTCGCGCGCGTCGGCCAAGCGGGTTGACGCCTCTTCCCTGCGCTTTTTGTACGAATCTATGCCAAAGAGCGACTCGAGAAGTATCCTTCTCGCCTGCGGCCTCTGCTGGATGACTTCGGCGACGTCGCCCTGGCCGATGAACGCGAATTTGTCGCCGCCGAGCTGCCATGCGCGTTTGACGTCGTCGAGCTCGGCGAGCGTGACGCGGCTGCCGTCGACCGCGACCACCGCCCCGGCTTCCGAGACCTTCCGGCGGACGGTGCATACCCGCGTCCCCTCCCTGAGCTGTATCGAGACCAAGGCCTCGGACGCGCGCTCGCGAGACGCGGACCCGTGGAAGATGAGCCCGTCCTGCTTCACGACGCGGAGCTTGGTGGAGTGCGAATCCCCAAGAACCCACCTCAGCGAGTCGAGGATGTTGCTCTTGCCGCTTCCGTTCGGGCCGACGATGGCGGTCATGCCGGGGGTGAGGGGAAGCTCGTGGGCCCCGCCGAAGCTCTTGAAGTCTTTAAGCTGAAGTCGTGCTATGTACAACGACAGTTGCCTCCCGCCGCTCCATTACCTCGACCCTGTGAACCACTCTGGAGAGCGTGCCCTGAAAATCTATCTTGAACTTGTCCCACGCGTATTCCGGATACTCGGCGAGGTAAAACCTGCGCCCGAACTCCTCCTCCCACATCGAGAGGTACGTATCGGCTATATAGCGGGCGATAGCCGGATGGAGCTCCACGAGAAAAGCCTCGGAGTGGGCGCCGGTGACGGCTTTTCGGAGGAACCGCTTCACCTTCATCGCCACGGTTTCCTCCTTGTCCACCCAGCCCAGACCGCCGCAGAAAGGGCAGCTGCGGCTCATTATGGAGCGCATGTCGAGTCGCGCGCGCTTGCGGGTGATCTCGACCAGCCCAAGCGCCGTTACCCCGAACACCCGGGCCTTGCACCTGTCGCCCCTGAAAAGCTCCTGAAGCGACTCGACGAGCTTGTTCCTGTCGTCGGGGCTCTCCATGTCGATGAAGTCTATTACCACTATGCCCCCTATCGCCCTCAGCCTGAGCTGGCGCGCTATCTCCTCCGCCGCCTCGAAATTCGTGTGATACACGGTGTCCTGGAGGTCTTTCGAGCCTATGTACTTTCCGGTGTTGACGTCTATCACCGTCAGCGCCTCGGCCTGATCCACCACCAGATACGCCCCGCTCGGCAGCCACACCTTGCGGTCGTGCATCTCCTCTATCGCCCGCTCCACCCCGTAGACGTCGAAGACCGGCATGCTCCCCTTGTAGAGCGAAACTTCGGGCCTGGCGTCTGGGGCAAATCGCTCCATGAACGCGGCGATGTTGTCGAACTCGTCCTGTGAGTCCACCACTATCTCCCCGACGCTGTCGGTGAGCTCGTCGCGCAGGATTCGCTCGACCAGCCCGATGTCGCGGTGCAGCAGGCATGGCGCGGTGTTTTTTTTAGCCTTGCGCTCTACCTCGGCCCATTCGTCCATCAGCTCGGACACGTCGCGCGCAAGGCTCTCCTCGTCGCAATACTCGGCCATCGTGCGGACTATGAGGCCGTAGCCGTCCGGCCTAAGCCTTCGGGCGACGGAGCGCAATCTGGACCTCTCGGAGTCGTCCTCTATCCTCTTCGAAACGCCGACGTCGCGGTTCGACGGGACCAGCACCAGATACCGCCCCGCGAGCGAGACCCTTGGAGACACGCGGGCCCCCTTGCCCCTGTTGGGCGTCTTCAGAACCTGCACGAGCATGTCCATGCCCGGCTTCACAACGCCGTCCCACACGTCGTTCAGATATAGGAACCCGTTCCGCCCGTCGCCTAGGCTGAGGAACGCGGCGTTCATCCCAGGCAGAACGCTGTCAACCCTCGCCTTGTATATCTCGCCCGCCCTCTGGCGCTCCAGCATCCGCTCGATGTAGAGGTTGTCCAGCCTGCCGCGCTCGTCCAATATGGCGATCCGCATCTCTTCGGGGTCTATGACATTGACTATCAGCTTTATTTCTTTTTTTTTCGAGTGGGGTCCGCTATTCACGATTAAAAATCCTCCGCAATCGGGGTTACTTTTCTTTCCTCTTCGTCCCATCCGCCTACAGCCGTTCGGACGATCGACAGGTCGCGCCACCCCGATATCAGCGACGCCGCGATCAGGGCTTTGACCATTCGGGACGCCCCGGACCTCTCCAGATCGGATACCGATACGGCCACCTCGCTGCCGGCCGACGCGACGGAAAGCAACAATCCGGCCGGGGCCAGCTCCGCGGTGAGCGCGCCCTCGATGCCCGACGCGTCTTTGCTCATCGGTTCAATTATATACGAAGCGGCGGCGCATAATTTGTTCAAGGACGCGCCCGCGACGGCGCGCGCCTCCAAAATCTCGATGCCCTCCGGCATCCGCGCCCTCCACGCGTCAAGGCACCCGTCTTCCCAATCCGCGAACCAGAACTCAGCCGGCTCGCGCAAGCCCACGACCCCCACCGGAAGGGGGGGCCCGAGCGCGGTCCTGGGATGCGGCGAAAAGCCCTGAGTTATTTCCATCGCGAGCCCGGCCCTTCGAGCCGCCCTCGTGAAGAGTATCGGGAGATCGACGTGCGGCACGAAGACGGACATGCCCTTCTTGGAAAATAGTATCCTAACGCGCGGCATCGGCCCGGCCTCCCGCCCCGAAGCCGCCGCAGTCCGGAAAGCGCGCGCTCCACCCGCATCCGTTGCAAACCCCGCCGGCGCAATCCGGCGTGGGCTCCGCGCGAAGCGCCCGCTCCCTTTCCGACAACAAAAAACCCTTATCCACGCCGACATCTATCACGTCCCAGGGCAAATCCTCATCCACCGCCCGCTCGCGGGCCGCGTATGGGTCGGGGTCGATGCCCAGACTGCGGAAAGCGCCCTCCCACAGCCCCATGTCGAACCGCTCGGTCCACCCGTCGAACCGCGCCCCCATGCGCCAAGCCTCCAGCGTGGCGAACCCCAGCGACCTGTCGCCCCGGGCGAAAACGCATTCGAGGAAAGTCTGGTCCGGCTCGTGGTACGAGAGCGAGATTTTTTTGCTCTTCACGCGGCTTTTGACATACCTCCCGCGATCCCTCAGGTATTCCCTAGTCGCCTGCGCCTCCCATTGGAACGGCGTGTGGGGCTTTGGCACGAACCCGGCGACCGAGACGGACACCTCGCCCCTCCGCTTGTTTGCCCGGGCGTAATGGACGGCGCTGTCGGCCACTTCGACGATGCCGTCCAGATCGGCCTCCGTCTCGGTCGGCAGCCCCATCATGAAATAGAGTTTCACCCTCTCCCATCCGTGCCGGAACGCGGCGTCCAAGGCGGCGGCGATGTCGCCGTCGTCGATGCCTTTGTTTATGACGCGCCGCAGCCGCTCGCTTCCAGCCTCCGGCGCGAACGTGATGCCGCCGCGCCTCATACCTTCGAGCCCAGCGGCAAGCTCGACGGAGAACGAGTCCATCCTGAGGCTGGGAAGGCTCAGTTTGATGTTGCCCCTGACGAGCGGTTCGGACATAGCCCGCAACAGCTCGCCAAGCCCGCTCCAGTCGCATGTGGCAAGCGACAGGAGGCCTGCTTCCTCCCATCCGGTGTTCCCCAGCAGCTCAGTGAGCTGATCCGCGACGGACTGGGCGCTCCGTTCCCGGCGGGGGCGGCCTATCATGCCGGCCTGACAGAACCGGCAGCCCCGGGTGCATCCCCTGAACACCTGAACCTCCGCCCGGTCGTGTATTATGCTGCAATTAGGCACTATCATCGTGCGATGGACGAAGCCCCCGTCGAGGTTTTCGACGACGGCGGCCGGCGTCGGGGCGTTCGATGCGCCCGGAACGTACACGCCTTCGATTTTGGAGAGGGAGACTAGCTTTTCCTCCCTGCTTCGCCCATCCAGCTCACGGACAGCCGCCAAAAGCTCCGGCAGGGTTTCCTCCCCGTCGCCGACGCAGAACGCGTCGAAAAAAATTTCGAGGGGGGCGGGCGAGCACGCCCCGCCCCCGCCCCCTATCACTATCGGGTCGCGCGCTCCGCGCTCGGCGCTCAAAAGCGGTATGCCGCCCAAGTCGAGGATGGTAAGGATATTAGTGCTGCACAGCTCGTACTGAAGCGTGAACCCCACCACGTCGAAATCGCGCAGCGGCCTCCCGCTTTCTAGAGAGCCGAGCGCACTGCGGGCAGACCGCATGGCGGCCTCCATGTCGGGCCACGGGCAGTAAACGCGTTCGACGTCGGCGTAATCCAGAGTCTTCACCAAAGAATACAATATCTGATACCCGAGGTAGCTCATGCCCACCTCGTACACATCTGGGAACGCGAGGCAGATGCGAGCGAGCTTTCGCCCGCCGCCTGCTTTCGCAAACGCCCCCCATTCTCCGCCCGCGTACCGCCCAGGCCGCTTGACCGACGCCAAGAGCGGGATCAGCGGGTTTTTCATCTCTTCAAGGATCATGTTTTAAAAACCTCGTTATCGGTCGGCGGTTTCGCGCCGCAAAATTTTAAAACCAGCCTCGTCACATCTGCGGGAATTTCTCCTTGACGTACGATATGGAGACGCTCTGCACCAAAGCCAGCGCGACCCCGACCATCAGGAGCGAGCTGCCCCCGTAGCTGAAAAGCGGCAGGGGGAGGCCGGTTATCGGCGCCAGCCCCATGCTCATGGCTATGCTTTCCATCACCTGAAACCACATCCACGCCACCACGCCTATGCAGAGCAGCTTTGCCCTCGTGTCCTTGGTTCGGAACGCGCCGCGCAGCATCCTCCAGAAAAGGAGCGCGAAGAGCGCCACGACCGCCACCCCGCCGACAAAGCCGAACTCTTCCGCGAAAACGCTGAATATAAAGTCCGTGTGCGGCTCCGGCAAAAAATGCAGCCGCCCCTGCGTCCCCTGCAGGAAGCCCTTGCCCCACAGCCCACCCGAGCCGACCGCGATGCGCGACTGGATGACGTTGTACCCGGCCCCCTGCGGGTCTCTGTAGGGATCCAGGAAGACGATGAGCCTCATCTGCTGGTAAGTCTTGAGCGTCTTCCAGAAAAACGGCATCGCGACGATCCCGGTCATGACCATCGAGCCGAGATACTTGACCGGGGCGCCTGCCACCGCGAGGATCGCGAAGATGATAGCGACGTAGACTAGAGAGCTGCCGAGGTCGGGCTGCAGCAGGACCAGCACGACGCTGACGCCCGATATGGCAAGCGCGCCGAACAGGTTCTTCAGGTTGTCCGGGGGGTATCGGGAACAAAAACGCGACAAAACGAGGATGAGTGCCACCTTGCCGAGTTCAGCCGGCTGAAAGCTCAAGGGCCCTATCTGGAACCAGCGGACGGCCCCCTTGGAAGCGGCGCCCATGGCGTCGAGCGCCACCAGGATCAGCACCGTCGCGCCGTAAAGCCAGTAGCTGAGGCGGATGAAGTTGCGGTATCCGACGCGCAGGATCGCCACGTAGGCCACCGCGCTCACCCCGGCCCACACCGACTGCCTAACGACGTACGCCACAGTCGACGTCCTGGCGCTGATGCCGGCGCTGTAGACCGACACGAGCCCGAGCGCGAAAAGGACGCCTATCAGGGCCAGCATGGCCTTGTCGAGACCGCTGCCGACATCGCCCCAACTGTAGCCTACTTCGGGGAGCATGTTATTTCGCGGCCCTGCCTCGTCTCCGCAGCACGTTTTTTATCGGGATCGTCGCAAGCAGCGCGACGGACTCGTCCTCGTTCTCCAGTGCGAGGTCGATCTGGTTCTCGTCTATGTCGATATATTTTTTTATCACTTCTATAATGTCGAGCTTCATATTTTCCATCATCCCGGGCGAGATGTCGGCCCGATCGTGCACCAGAAGCACCGCCAGCCTGTCCATCCCCACCTGCCCCGGCGAATCGTCGTATCTGTCGCGTGGGTCACTCCTCGAACCGAAGATGCTTGAAAGAAGCGAACGAATGCTCATTGCCTTTACCTCCCTTGGCCGAAAGCTTTTTTGAGAAAGCCGAACAGCCCGGCGCCCTGCGGGGCTTCGAGGTCTATGTACGGCACGTCGTTTCCCGCTATGCGGGACGCTATGTTCCGAAACGCCAAGGCCGCTCTGGACGTGGACGATATGGTGAGCGGGTCGCCCCTGCTGGTGCTGGTGAACACGCTCTCGTCGTCCGGGACCATGCCGATCAGGTCAATGGCCAGCACGTCGAGGATGTCCTTGACGCCGAGCATGTCGCCCTTCATCACCATGTGCGGGCGGATCCTGTTCACTATGAGGCGTATCGGGGATTTTTCCATCGACTCGAGAAGGCCGATGATCCTGTCGGCGTCCCGCACCGCCGTCACGTCCGGGGTGGTGACCACGAGGGCCTCGCCTGCGCCCGCCGCCGCATTTCTGAAACCCGCCTCTATCCCAGCCGGGCTGTCGATCAGGATGTAGTCGAAGTCCTTCTTCAGCTCGTCGCACACGTGCTCCATCTGCTCCGGGGCTACGGCGTCCTTCGTCCGGCTCTGCGCCGTCGGTATCATGCACAGGCCCTCCACACGCTTGTCGCGGATGAGGGTCTTGCTGAGGGTGCACGTCCCATCCAGCGCGTCCAGCAGCGTGTACACGATCCGATTCTCCAGCCCCATGACGACATCGAGGTTCCTCAGCCCGGTATCCCCGTCTATCGCCACGACCTTATTGCCAAGCGCGGCCAGAGCTGTCGCGATGTTGGCCGTGGCCGTGGTCTTGCCGACCCCCCCCTTGCCCGAGGTCACTACTATAACGCGCGGCGCCATTACTACTCCTCCTTGAGATCAAATTTTCAAAAAAATTTCAAGCGGATTCATCCTTCGCGCTGTTTTTCATCGTAGGCCAGTACCTGATCAGCACCGCGCCGTCACTCACACAGACTATGACGGATTTGCCCCACCACTTGGGGTCCCGGTCGAGCGAGCCGATATGGCCGGCTATGCGCACTTGGAGGGCTTCCATGGACCTCGCGACCACCGCGGTGTTCTCGTCGCCCTCGTATCCGGCGTGCGCCACCCCTTTGAGGCGGCCAAGCACCGTCACGTTGCCGGAGGCCAGCGCCTCAGCCCCGTCGTTGACATGGCCCGATATGATGACATCCCCGCGATGCACGACACGCTGCCCGGACCGCAGCGACCTTTGCAGCACCAGTGCGCCGGGCTGTCTGCCGGAACCGGCGCCGCGCTCCGGCTCCGAAGTCGGGAACCCAGCCCGTTTCAGCAGGTCCTGCGTCTCGGCGTCGTATGTTATCCACGCCGCCGCCGAAATGCCGGACGGCCAGACGAAGCTGGACAATATGGAGGCCACCGTCGCTTCGGACAGTCGCCGCCCGCCGAAATCCAAGACGACTTTGGCGCCGGGGAGTATAGCGCCCCCAGTGTCGATCAGCTTCCCGAAGGCCTCCGGGAGATCCGCTTCCGACATGTCCTCGGGAACGACGCACCTCAACATGGAATCGGAAATGCCTTTGAGCTTTATCATCTTCCACGCTCCCGTTCAAGCAGGTAGGCCAGCATCTGGCCGACGAGGGGACCTGCCACCGAAGACCCCGAGCCGCCGCCCTCTATGATGACCGCGGCCACGTACTTGGGGGCGTTTGCCGGCGCGTATCCGACGAACAGCGCGTGGTCCTCTCCCTGCGAGTTTTGGGCCGTGCCTGTCTTGCCGGCTACGTCAAAGCCGAAGCTCCCGGCTACCCTTCCCGTGCCGCGCGCCACCACGTCCCTTATCCCCCGCCTGATGATGTCCATGTTGGCCTTGGACAGTTTGACGTCGCGCCACTCGGGCGCCTTGTCCGCGTTGAACCTTGGGGAGACGAGGCGCCCCCCGTTGGCGAACGCGGCGTAAACGCGCGCGAGCTGCATGGGGGTCATCAGCAGGTATCCCTGGCCTATGGCGTAGTTGACGGTATCTCCCTGATACCACGCCTCGCCCAACCTATCCTGTTTCCATTCCCGGCCCGCAAGGTTTCCCCCCAGCTCGCCCGGGATGTCGATGCCGGTCGGCTCGCCAATCCCGAACTCACGACCCCATTTTATCAGCTTGTCGATGCCGAGCTTCACGCTCATTTGATAAAAATAAACGTCGCACGAGTCTCGAAGCGCCCCCACTATCTCCTCGTTGCCGTGGCCCGAGCGCCTCCAGCACCTGAAATTCTGCGGGCCAAGGCGGAAATAGCCGGGGCACGAGACTATCGTCTTCGTGTTCGCCACGTTCTCCATCAGGATGCCGGCGGCGGTCACGACCTTGAACGTGGAGCCGGGCGGGTAGACGCCGCCCGTGACCCTGTTCATCATCGGATTGTCCTCGTCCTCAAGCAGCGCCGACCAAGCTTTCGTGGAAATCCCCCACGTCAGCGGGTTCGGGTCGTAGGTGGGAGACGAGAGGAAAACCCTCACCGAGCCGTCCTCCACGTCCATCGCGACCATCGCCCCGCGCTTGCCCTCCATGAGGCGCAGCGCCTCGCGCTGCGCCGCGAGGTTTATGGTGAGCCTGATGTCGTTGCCCTTTTGCGGGTCGTTGTAGTTCATGTTGCGAAGGAGCCTGCCGCGCGAATCGACTTCCACGACCTGCTCACCGGTGACCCCTCTGAGCTCTTCCTCGTACATCGACTCGATGCCGTTCTTGCCGATCGTGTCGCCCGCCTGATAGTAGAGGTCGCGCTGGTCCTCCAGCTCGTCCCTGGTGATGCCGCCCACGTAGCCGATCACATGGGCGACCTGGGGCCCGGACGGATATATCCTCCTCCACACCGGCGATGGGAAGAGCACCTGAGAGAACTCGGGGTCCATGACGAGGTCGGAGACCTGCGCGAGGGTCAGGTTGGTCGCCACCGACACGGCGCGGTACGGCGCGACATACTGCCTGTCCACGCCCTCCTTCAGATCCGAGGACGTCATCGGTATGCCGTGGCGGGCGAAGAGCCCCGACACTCTGGTGAAATCGCCGTCAGTCCGAAGGTCCATCGGATACGCCTTTATGTCGAAGGTCCTGACGTTCACCGCAAGAGGCACGCCGCTCGAATCATATATGTTGCCGCGGGGTGGGAGGAGGCGCACCATGCGGAGCCTGTTCTCCGACGCCAGATTGACGTACTCGTCGCCCTTTATCAGCTGGAAATAGGCCATGCCGATGATGAGGAACAGCATCGAGAAAATGAAGACGTTGCGCACGTATATCAGCCTTTGGTTGGCATCGAAATGATCTAGGGACTTATACACTGATATCCGTCCTCCTGAACGCGTAGACCATGCAGAGCAGGGCGAGCACCGGCACGCTCAAAAGCTGCTGGATGAGGAACATCCTGACGGCGATGTGGCTCGGCGTCGCCCACGCGAGGTAATGGGCTATCCCCGACAGAAAATGCGCGACCCCGGCGAGAACGGCGAACAAAAAAACGCTCCTCCCGGCAATCGGCGTGCGCTTCCATATCAGGTATATCGCCATCACGACCCCGACGTTTATCAAGCCGCTCATGCCGGGCGACGTCGCCCAGCGCAAGTCCCACAATATCCCCCCGGCGAACGCGAACCACAGCCACATGGAAACCCTCTCGGCCCGCAGCGGTCCCGACACTATCTCGTAAGAAACCACCAACAGGAAAATCTCCGGCACGAGCATGAAGCCCATGGCGAGCACCTGCAAAAAGTTCTGCAACAGCCAGACGGCGGCCGAGGCGATCAAGGCGACTCCCCCGACAGGAGTATCTGCACGTTATAGAGCTGCGTCAGGCGCGCCCCGGACGCGACCCTGTGCGGCATCAGCCCGTCGCGCACCTCGCCCGGGCCCCATATCATCCCGACCGGGATGCCCGGGGGCAGGTAATCCCCGACCAACGCGGTAGATACCAGCATCCCCTGCTTGAACTCCTTGTCGGGCGGCATGTACATCAGCCAGATGTTCCCCATATCGTCCCCGTTGATTACGCCGAGGTCCCACGTATCGACGACCACGGCGGCGAGGAGGAACGTGGACGATGTCACCAGCTCTATCCACGCGTGTTCGGGGCCGACGCTCGACACCCGTCCTATCATGAAGCCTTCCGACATGGCCGGAGCGCCGACGACGACCCCGTGGGACGACCCCCTGTTCACCCGAATCTCCTTCCACCACGCGTTGGGGTAACGCAGGGTGACGCTTGCGCCCACCAGGCCGGGGGTGGAGACGGGCGGGGCGGCGCCAGAGCGCTGCAGCGCCGTGCGAAGCGCGATGTTCTCGAGCTCGAGGCCGTGCAGCCGCTGATGAAGCGTCCCCCGCTCCATCATCCAGTTGTCCAGCGTCTGCACCAGGGTTCTGAGCTCGCGGGCCGGCATCTCCGGATACGACAGGGCAACGCTCACCCTGTCCGCCGCAATCCTCGTCTTGTCCGGAAAAGAATGGGAGAACCACATGAACATCAGCCCGCAAAAAACCGCTACCAAAAAGTTAACGAGAACGGGGTTCAGTTTTCCAGCCATCGCGGCCAGCGCCCCCCTTTTTCAGCCTACATCGACGAGTGATCGACGGTAACCGCTATCTTGTCGCCCCGGTCGACGGTCTCGAGCAATTTCCCGAGCCCGAGCGCGACGGAATACAGCGGCGCCTCCGCGACGTGGACGGGGACGTTTATGGCGTCCGAGAAGCGGACGTTCAGCCCGCGAAGCTGCGCGCTGCCGCCGGTCAGCACGAAACCCTGGTCCACTATGTCCTTCACCAGCTCGGGCGGGGTCTGCTCCACCGCGTACCGAAGCATGTCCTCTATGCGGCAGATTATCGTCTCTATGCAGTCGCGCACCTCGTTCGACGTGACGTTCACTACCTTGGGCAGCCCGTCCATGAGGTCGCGTCCCTTGACCTCCATCTCCAGCTCCTCGTCGAGCGGGATGACCGACCCGATCAGGCATTTTACCTCCTCCGCCGTGCTCTCGCCGATGGACAGGGTGTAGTTCTGCCTCATCATCGATATGATCGCGTTGTCGATGTCGTCGCCGGCGGCCCGGAGCGAGTTGCTCAAGACCACCCCGCCTAAGGACAGCACGGCCACCTCGCTTGTGCCCCCGCCGATATCGACCACCATGTTGCCCCTTGGCTCGTTTATCGGAAGCCCGGTGCCGAGCGCGGCCGCGAGCGGCTCCTCCACCACGAACGCCTCGCGAGCCCCGGCGCCAAGGGTGGCGTCGACTACGGCTCGTTTTTCGACCTCGGTGACCCCGGCCGGGACGCAAATGGCCACGCGCGGGTGCGCCATCATCCTCCGCCCCTGGTTCGCGTCGCTCATGTAATGCCCCACCATCTGCTCGGTCATGTCGAAATCGGCTATCACCCCGTGCTGCATCGGGCGGATGGTCTCTATCCCCTGCGGGGTCTTGCCGATCATCTTTTTCGCTGGGGTTCCAAAGGCGATGACTTCCTTCTTGCCCTTGGTGCCGGACTTCCGCACAGCCAGAACGGACGGTTCGTCTATCACGATGCCTCGCCCCTTCACGTAAACGACCGTGTTGGCGCTGCCGAGGTCTATCCCGATATCCCGGCTGAAAAGGCCGGACAAAAATTTGAACATTATATAAGCACCCCTTCTGGCCCGAAGGCTCTATCGCCAAAAAACGATTATCCAGGCAATCGACGGACAGATGACCTTGGATCACTCAGCATAAAATGCCAGCAGAGATTTTCATCCCCACTCGCCGTTATAGTACCACAATTTCCATTATACCCGAGAAGTATTTTGAAAAACGGACCATGGCCCGAGTGGCGCGCGCGTTTCGCGCGCGGCGGGCTATTTCCCTATGCAGAAGTTGGAGAAGATCGCGTCGAGCAGCTCCTCGGAGGCGTCTGCCCCTAGGGGCGCGCACAGGCGCTCCGAGGCTTCGGCGAGGAGCGAGCCGGCGACGTCGATCCCTATCGACGACCGCAGGGCGCCCGCCGCCTCTCCCACGCATTCCGCCGCGTCCGACAGCGCAGCGATCATGCGCTCGGTTGCCAGCATCCCGCCCTCGCACGACGCACATCCGACTGATGCCTCGAATATCGCGTCCTTCAAATCCTCGACGCCCTCCCCGGTCGCGGCCGATACATTGACGGACCAATCGAACGGCCCCAGTTTTTCCAGCTCCGCCGGCCGCGTCCCGCTTGGAAGGTCGCTTTTGTTCGCCGCGAGCAGCACGCGCTTTCCCCGCGCTGCCTCAGCCGCCTTGGCGTCGTCCTCCGTCAGGCGTTCGGACGCGTCCACGACCAGCACGCAGATGTCTGCGCCGAGGACGGCCTCGCGCGAGCGCCCCACCCCAATGCCCTCTATGACGTCGCCGTCCCCGACATCCCTTATGCCGGCGGTGTCCACCAGTGTGACGCAAAGCCCCTTGTGGATGAGCGCGCCTTCGAGCGTGTCCCGCGTCGTCCCGGGTATGTCCGTGACTAT